>JBFKII010000066.1:0-16082 GCA_041632295.1 Anaerolineales bacterium
AAAACAGGATCAGGGGGTATGGGCCTGACTCTTCGATTTGGGCGTTCGGATATGCATCGGACCGCGCATAGACCAGGTGATCCAAAAAGAACGGCGGCAATTCCACCCATTTCGAGATCGCTGGCGCAATGATGTCCGCTTTTTCCATCCAGGGAGCTGGAGGCCCGGTGATCGAATCCTGCGTTGCCGGATACCAGGCCTGCACCATCAGCCTGCGGGGCGTTCCGGGGTTCGGAGCGTACGGATCGGTCCGGTCCTCATCCACAAAGTACCAGGTGGTGGTCCCAACTGGATACGGTCCGCCGGGCGGCCTGGGCTGCGGAATGGGCAGCAGCAGGGGGGGTGCCAGGGCCAGCAGCAGAACCGCCAACCCGCCGGCGGCGGACTGCCAGCTTTGGGCTTTTGTGACTTGGCCGCCCCGTTTCTTCAGAAGGCGAATAGAACGGATTCCGGCCCAAATCGCCAACCCATAAAGCGGCACCAGCTGCCAGCGGTACCCTTCGGCCAGGACCTGCGCCGAAGCCACCAGCAAAGGCAAATAGTCCAGCCAGCGAAGCCGGTTTCGAAAAAGGAACCGGGCGGCCAGCGTGAAGGCCAGGGCAATTTCAAGCGGGCGCATTCATACCTGCCTTGGATGTACGCTGCCGGTGCAGATTGGCGCTTCTTTCAAACAGGTCTTTTGCCACCAACCGCGCGGCCGTATTTTGCCAGTTGTACAACGTGCGTTCCGGCACCTGGCTGCGGAACCAGGCCAGGGCTTTCCGACTGGCGGGCTCCAGATCTTCGTGAAAAGCCTTGCGGCTGTATGGTCGCAGCCCAAGGACGTAAGGGAAATAAAGGGCGTTGAAAAAGCGCCACTCATCACTCTCTCCGAAATCCGAATTCAGGTCCGGTTTCAGCCGCAAGACGGAGTCAGCCAGGATGGATTTCAGCACCCTGGCCCGCAGCAGTGTGGCGGACTCCTGCCGGTCATTGGCCAGCTGCTCGTCGACCAGTGCCAGCCTGGTGAGCGGGCTGGCCGCCAGCTTGTGGAGATCGCCAAAATTGCTCAATGCCCGGCGGGTCAGCCGGAAAAACCTTTCCGAGTCCAGGTTTGCAGGGTCCAGTGCCGTGTTGAGACGGGATTGGGCCCGTGCCTCCGCCCTCAACGCACTCGATCGGGCCGGGTTCTCCAGCGCGCCTCGATTCACCAATCTTTCGAGAAAACCCTGGACCGGGTCGGCGTAGACCGCCAGGGTGAACGCCATCGCGACGGTCAGGTGAAGCACCAGCGACATTGCAAACGTGTAGCCGGTGGACAGGGCGATGACAACCGCCACTTGCCCGGCAAACAGCAATGCCAGCAGCGCACCATACGCAAAGGAGCGCAGAAAATCCGGAAGGACCCTTTCGCCGGTGTCGAATACGTCAAACCGGATGACAGCCAGCCCGAGAAGCTCAAAATCGAGCGCCAGCGCAAGGTAAATCCAGCCGGCCGGCATCCATGGGAGGCGGAAGAAGAAAAGGCCGATGCCCAGTGTGAAAAAACATGTGGCAATAGCCAGGACCACGAGCCCATCCAGACCGGGTTTCCTCGATCGGATTGCGCGTGCTCCGCAGATAAGGGTCAGCAGGGGTAGCAGGCTGACCAGTGCGAGCGCGGCCAAGGCCGTATTCGGGGGGTTCGAAAGGGCAGCTGGCCAAAAGGGCGAGGGGATGATCAGTGCAACTGCCAGCAGGGCGACCGCCACGATCCCGATCCGCCAAATCGCCAGCATGCTGGTCCGCGGCTCGAATTCGTCCCCGGCCAGGTGGATGACCGCCGAACTCCAAAAATAGGGGGGGAAAACCAGGGAAGCCCAAAACAAGCGATGTACCCCATCCGGTGCACCCGGGAGGGCGCCTGATAACTGCAGCATGAGGGCAAAAGCATATGCCAGCATCCCGAAAGCGGCATTCCGCATCCCCCCGTTTTCAGGGTCGCGCTCGAATAGGAAAATCCCCAGCCACAAGACGGCTGCGAACGTGAGGATTTCTAGCAGGTTCAATCCGTAATACCGTGGACCTGGTTCCGGCCGTTGTTCTTGGCAATATAGAGCGCCGTGTCGGCCTCATCCAAAAGCTCGGCTAAATTCTTGTGTTTTTCGTTGATCGTCGCCACCCCCAGGCTGATGGTGATGGATATCTGTTCCCGGTCAATCTTGAGCCTGGAGGTTTCGATGTTCAATCGCAGCCGTTCTGCCACTGTCAGGGCTGCGTCCATCGAGGTGTGCGGGAGGATCAGCGTGAATTCTTCGCCACCGTAGCGCCCCAGAATATCGATGTCGCGCACATTGGCAGTGCAGATCTTCGCGATGCCTTTCAGCACCTGGTCCCCGACCGAGTGTCCGTAAGTATCGTTGACGATCTTGAAATGGTCGATGTCGAACATGATGGCGGAAATGTCATGGCCCAACCGCTTGGCCTGGTTGAAGAGCTCATTCCCGATGTTGAACAGCTCGCGCCGGTTGGGCAGCGCGGTCAAGTCGTCTGTGGTGGCCAGATGCTGGACCTGTTGGAATAGTTGGGCATTATCGATCGCGATGGAGACCTGGTGCGAGAACAGCTCGAGCAGCTGCAGGTCAGAACGGTTGAATTTCCGTTCCGGCCGGTTGTCCACGACCGTCATGACCCCGATCAGCCGCTGCCGGTATTCCAACGGTACGGCGATGGTGGAGAACCATGGGCCCGCGTTGGCAGCCTGGCCGCGCAAAGAACGCTCCCAATCCCGGTAGTTTTCCAGCAGCAAAGGCTGTTTGGTCACCGCCACATGGCCGAGTAGACCTTCACCGAGTTTGATAGTGGCCCCGGTGAAGTCCATCCCCATGTTGTGGCAGGCGACGATCTCCAGGCGCTGCCGCTCTGGCCGAAACAGTGCCAGCTCACCGCTGGTCGCTTTCAGCAGCTGGCTGGCCCGTTCCAACACCGTAGTGAGCAGGGAATTGAGTTCAAGTTCCCCGGTGATATCGGCGATGATGGAACGCAGGGCGTCCAATTCCTGGACGGCCTCCTGGGTTCGCTGGAACATCTGAGCCTGCTCAATCGCAACGGCGACCTGATCGGCAAAAGCTTTGACGATTTCAGCATGGTCCAATGTGAAAAACCGTGTTTCCGTGCTGTCCAGCGCCAGCATCCCGATCACTTCCTCGTGGACCACCAGTGGAACCCCAAGCCAGGATTTGATCGACCCGTGGGTGGTTTTTTGGAAATCCTCGTACCAGGATAATTCCTCCTGGTTGAGGATCACGGGGCGTTTCTGGTTGACGACGAGCGTGTTTGGGTTAGGGCCTGGGACGGGGAAGCGGTATCCGACCACGTCATTTTCCTGGATCCACCCGCGTCCCCCCACGATTTCGAGCACATCACCTTTAAGCAGCTGGACTGAAGCGCCATCAAATGGAACCACCCTGGCGAGCTGAGGCAGGATCCATTCGATCGCTTCGTTCATGTCGAGCGTGGCGGCGACGATTGCGGCTGCTTCGCGCAGCGTCTCTGCCAGTTCTCGCTGCTGCCGCTCGAGTTCAACCAGAACGGACTGTTCCTGGATGAGCTGTTTCAATGCGTTCAGCCGTTCGTGTACATGGACTTCTTCCGGCGCGCTCTTTTCGACCGCAACCGAAATCAGGTGGCCAAGGGAACGGTACAGGTGCAGGTCTTTGCTGGTGTAGCCGCCGGGATCCTGGCTGAAAAACTGGAGCAGCCCGCTGACCTTTTTCCGGAAAACAAAAGGGATGAATATCGCCGATCTGGCCTTGAACTCCCGCAAGAGCGTAATTTCCTTGCGACCCGCGCCCGGAACGCCGTTGCGCACCAGAACCGGTTGGTTCTCCTCCAGCGCAGCCCGTGTCAAGGGGAAATGCTCCAGGTCGATATCGATGAACTCCTCACCGGGTTCCGGGACCGGCCGCTCGGGAAAATAGGCCATCAGGTTCAGGTTTTTGCTGCCGGATTCCCATTTGGAGATCGAAAACATCTGCGTGGCCGTGTTCGCCAGGATCAGCCCCGCCAATCTGGGCAGGAACGCTTTGAGAGGCGGCGTTGTGTCGAGCAGGCTGCTGGCCTGGGAGAGCAAATGCAAATTTTGGCTGCGTTTGGCGGATGCCTTTCGCAGGCGGGCGCTATGGATAGCGATTCCGGCATAGCTAGCAAGTGTTGCCAGGATGCTCTGGTCAAGGAGATCAAACTTGCCGTCAAATTTATTGGCCGCAATAAGAACACCGATCCGGTTGCGCCCATAGAAGACCGGCACCCCGACGATATTCTTGATGTTCATGTCCAGGGCACTGGACAGCCCGCGCTGGTATTCTGCTCCATCCCGGTAGTTTTCAAACGAGATCGGCTTGCCGCTTTTGAAGATCGCCTGGACGATCCCTTTGCCGGAGGGGATTCGCATCCCGATCAGATCTTTGATGGAGGCTGCCCGGTAAACCAGGTCTCCTGTGGTGTGTTCATGGACCAGCAGCGAACAACTGTCGGCCCCCAGCGTATCCGCCCCGCGCATCACCAGCCGGTCAAGCAGCGCCTCCACATCCAGGCAACTGGAGAGGGAGTCGGCCAGTTCATGCAGTGTATCCAGCTCCCGGATCCGCCGCTTGAGGAGAATGTCCGGAGCGGGCAGGTGTATCACCCGGTTTCCTTTCTCCGGATTCTGGAAAAAGGCGTAATCGGGCCGGCGGGTCAGGCTGAAGATCAGCTGGTTCAGGTCCAGTGGATTGGCCAGCGCCTGGATCTCAAAATACTGGCTTTTTCCCTGGACTTTGCGGGTGAACATCAGCCCGGATAAAGTGCCCCCTTTTCTCGAGAGATCGCCGGTGGATTTCGTTTTAAATGGGCCCAGCTCGGGAATGACCTCCGAGAGGTCCATGCCCGGGTCCACGGGCTGGCCACCGATTACCTGGCTGATGTCGGTGTTCATGGCCAGGATGGACAGGGACCTGTCGGTGAGGATCAGTTCCGTTAGCTGGCTGCTGGCGACTTGAGCGCTGATTTTTTCGACCATCGGTGAAGGCGGCTAGAAAAAAAGCGGAAAATCCGCTGGCCGGACCTCATGCATCATCCGGTACACTGTTTCAAAGACCTGTTCTGCGTTGGGCTTGGACCAGTAATTCCCATCCGTGCCGTATGCGGGGCGGTGCTCTTTGGCACTCAGCGTGACCGGGTCTGAATCCAGCCAACGAAAACCGCCCTGCACTTCCAGTACCTGCTGCATCATGTAGGCGGTGGACCCACCAGGCACATCTTCGTCCAGGAACAGAACCCGGTTCGTTTTCTTGAGCGATTCTAATATCATTCCGCGGATATCAAAAGGCAGTAAAGCCCGGACATCGATCAATTCCGTATCCACCCCGGCATCGGCCAGCATCTCAGCGGCAGCCATCGCCACCCTGCAGGAAGCTCCGTAGGTGACCACTGAGACGTCCTCGCCGGGGCGCAGAATCTCCGGCACGCCGACGGGGACCGTAAATGACCCGATATTATCCGGCATCCGCTCTTTCAGCCGGTACCCGTTCAGCACTTCGACGATCACCCCGGGATCGTCCCCGAGGAGCAATGTGTTGTAAAAGCCGGCCGCCTGGACCATGTTCCGGGGGACCAGGACGTGGACACCCCGCACCAGATTGATTACCCCAGCCATCGGAGAACCGGAATGCCAGATCCCCTCCAGGCGGTGCCCGCGGGTGCGGATGATCACCGGTGCCATCTGGCCGCCGGCCGATCGCCAGCGGGTGGTGGCCAGGTCATCGGACATGATCTGCAGGGCGTACAGCAAATAGTCCAGATACTGGATCTCGGCGATCGGCCGCAGGCCCCGCATGGCCAGGCCGATGGCCTGCCCCAGGATGGTGGTTTCCCGGATCCCGGTATCCGATACCCGCAGCGGCCCATATTTTTTCTGCAACCCGGCAAACCCCTGATTGACATCCCCTATCTGGCCGAGGTCTTCTCCGAAGGCGACCACTCTCGGATCCCGTTCGAGCAAGGCATCGAAACAGGCGTTCATGACCTGGTAGCCTTGCAGGGTTGGCGAGCGATCGGAGTAGATCGCCGCAATTTCAGGGACTTTGAGGGTCGATCGCTCGGACTGGCTGAAAAGATGCTCTCCGTAACCCTGGTCCTGCCGGGTCCAATGATTTTTCTTCCACTGGATGAGAGGTTCAATTGACTTTAGGGGCTCCTGCCTGAGAATGCGGAGCGCCTTGTGAACGGCCGCCATGGTATCGGAATGGTACGGATTGGGCTTGGCGTTCAGCCTTTTGACGATTTTCCCGACTGCTTTCCGGCCGTCATTCCCGATCGGCAGATCGTTCAGGATCTGCGTCACTTTGTGAATATCCTCCTGGATCGGTTGCTGGTAAGCCCGCCAGGCGGCAGCCCGTTGCTCCTCCACGAATTTGCGGTCGTTGGTTTCGATTTCAGACAGCGTTTCTTCATCCGTGATGCCGATTTCCAGCATCCAGCGCCGCATCTGCTCGAGGCAGTCGAATTCCTGTTCCCAGGCCAAGCGCTCGGATGATTTATATCGCTCGTGGCTCCCCGACGTGGAGTGGCCTTGGGGTTGGGTCGCCTCGGTGACGTGAATGATCGCCGGGATATGCTCCCGCCGGGCGATTCGTGTGGCCTGACTGTATACCCGGTTCAGTGCTGGGTAGTCCCAGTTCTTGACCCGGTAAATATCATAGCCGCCCTTCCCCCCGGGTTCGCGCTGGAAACCATCCAACAGCCTCGAAACGTCCTGGTGGATCATCTGATGTTCGTTCGTGACGGAAATACCGTAACCATCATCCCAGATTGAAATCACCGCAGGTGCCCGGAGCACACCGATGGCGTTGACCGCCTCCCAGAACATGCCCTCCGCGCAGCTGGCATTGCCGATCGTGCCAAATGCGACCTCATCTCCATTATGGGAAAACTGGGTGAGTTTGCGCAAGTCCTCGATTTCTCTGAAAAGGCGGGAAGCGTAAGCCAGGCCGGTCAGCCGCGGCATCTGGGATCCCGTAGGGGAGACATCCGGCGAGCTGTTGAACATTTCAACCAGTGCATTCCAGTTCCCCGCACTATCCAGGCTGCGGGTAGAAAAATGGGCGTTCATTTGCCTGCCCGCAGAGGCCGGGTCGGCAACCGGATCGGCGTGGGCAAACAGCTGTGCGAATTGTTCGCGGATCGTCGTGGCACCGAGAGCGAACATCAGAGTCTGGTCGCGGTAATAGCCGGAGCGAAAATCCCCCTTTTTGAAATAACGGGCCATGGCCAACTGCGGAAGCTCTTTGCCGTCCCCGAATATCCCGAACTTGGCCTTGCCGCTCATTACCTCCCGGCGGCCAATCAGGCTCGCCTGCCGGCTTTGAAAGCCCAGCCGGTAATCCGCCAGTACGGATTCCGGGGTGAGGTCAAGTTCGGCCAGGCTGTCCGCTTTATCCAGTGCCGCCATCTACCGTCCTGTAAACCTGCGTCGAAATCTCATTCCCACTCCACATCCCCCTGTAGACCTTCAGGCCATCCCCTGGCCAGGAAAGCCTCAAACCTCTTCCGCTCTTTCCCGATCGTGCCACTCTCTCCGTGTCCGGCGTAAAACCGGGTCTCGTCCGGCCAGCGAAAGACAATGTTTCGCATGGTTTCGATCGTGGTAAGGAAATCCTGGTGGGACCAGGTTCGCCCGGGCCCGTTTACAAACAAAGTGTCACCGACCAGCATGCGGTGGTCCCCAATGTCGAACGAGATCATCCCGGGTGTGTGTCCGGGCGTGTGGATCGCCCGGATCGTATGCCCCCCGACTGCGATCTCAGCACCGTCGGCCAGCGGTTCGTCGAACGGGATCTGAAACTTCTCATGCTCGGCAGGGTGCAAATAAACGGGGGCGCCGGTGCCCTTGGTGATCTCCGCCAGGGCGCCAACGTGGTCCGGATGCCCGTGGGTAAGCAGGATTTTTTCCGTACGCGTGCCACGTACGGCTGCCATGATTTTGTCCGGATCGGCTCCCGGGTCCACAATCGCGCTGGATTGGGTTGCGGTGTCCACCAGGACGTACATGTTCATCGGCCATGGGCCCACCTGGAGCGGGATCAGTTTCAAAGTCATGTTCTCTCCCTCGCATTATGAAAAACTCGTGCCCATAAAACCCCAGGCCGGTAAGCCCTGGAAAAATCAAGCGCGCGATACTTTTTAGGCTGTGCCATTGGTTGCATATGAAACGGCTTTATGAATAAAACCCTTGATCAGCGCAGCGGTTTCTTCCGGTCGCTCGAGAGGGAAAAGGTGTGTCGCACCCGTGATCTCAATGCTCTCGGCTTTCGGGAGCCGGCGCTGTATTTTCCGTACGGTTGAATCGAAAAAGGCGTCCGTCAACTCCGCCCGCAGAAATAAAACCGGCATCTCAAGATACGCTTGGGGCGAGTAACCGCTGGCATGCATGAAATGGAGCCGGGGGGCTCCGAGATTGGGAAATTGGACGAAATCCGGGATCGGCGGCATCAGCTCGTTTGGGCTTCCTCCATCGCGGCGCGAAATTCGTCCACCGCCTTGCGGCCGCTTCTGGCCAGGCCGGCATAAAACCCATCTTCGTCCTGGTTGCGAAAATCCACTCGCTCCACCCGGAAAGGCGCCAGGCGGAGCCCGGTCCGCCGCCTCTGGCGGACATCGGTCAGGTATTCCAGCGCGTTTTGCACACTGCTGGCGTCGGTCCAGTCGGATTTGTAAACCGGAACCCCGGCCCGAGAGAATATCCAGGTCATATTGGGCATCGACCCGTACCCTCTATGGCAGGCCCCGTCCAAAGCATCGACCAGGATTGGTCGTTCCACCCCCTCGTTTCTTTTGAACGCGGAAGCATGGGCCAATTTTTGTTCGAAAGAGGTGTGGTGGGGATAATTTTCTCCCGGATGCGCTTCATGGGTGTACAGGAAAATTGAACCAACACCCTGGCCGGCAAAACTGCGTGCGATTTCATCCATGGATGGCGCCGCCATCGAGCAGTATGGTCAGGTATAGCTTCCAAACTCGACGACGGTATAGGTCTTTTGGGCCCAAAGTTCGCTCAGGCTGGTTTGACCTCCATCCAGGTGCCAGAGGGGGAAATCCGGAGCTTCGGTGCCCAGTGGCGGGCTTTCATGGAAACGCATCCACGGGTCGACCAATTCCCAGACAAAAGAATGGTAGTTGTATCGTTCGGTCATATTTTTTTCGCTCATGTCTTTTTCGGAGCCATCACGGTCGCCTGGCCTTCAATCACCACGGTCCCTTCCTGGTTGGTGCAGGTCGTGTCCAGGGTGAGGATCGGTTTTCCTTCCCGGATGTGAACGATCTCCACCATGGCGGTGATCGTATCGCCCAGGTAAACCGGTGCTTTGAAGCGCAATTCCTGCCCGAGATATATGGTCCCGGGCCCTGGGAGACGGGTGCCAAGGACCGCGGAAATCAGACCCGCCACCAGCATGCCGTGCGAGATTCGGCGCTTGAATATGGACTGCGCTGCATAATTTTCGTCTAAATGCACCGGGTTGTGATCCCCGGATGCCGAGGCAAATGCGATCACGTCCTCCTCGGTAAATGTTTTAGTCAGGCTTTCTGTCTGTCCGAGAGAGTACATAGCCGCAGTCCGATGCGGGTTGACCGCTTACCGGATTCAGTTGCGCCGCTGCAAAAAGGTCTGCTGGGAATCGATTGGTGCCTCACCGTCCTGTGGCTGAAGGCGGGTAAAACTCCCATCCGAATTCATGCGCCGGGCCCGGAGGTTGTCCTGGAGATAGACCTCCAGAATGTCGTTTCGAATGATGCGCACCAGATCCTCGTTTTCCACGGGGAACACGGCTTCCACACGGCGGTTGAGGTTGCGCGGCATCAGGTCTGAGCTGCCGATATAAATTTCCTCCCGCCCGCCGTTGAGGAAATAATAGATCCGGCTGTGTTCAAGAAAACGACCCACGATGCTGTGGACGCGGATATTCTCGCTGATCCCTTCCAGGCCCGGGCGCAGGCAGCACATCCCCCGCACCAGCAGGTCGACTGTGACGCCCGCCATCGAAGCCAGGTAAAGCAGCTGGATCATGCGCTTGTCGATGATATGGTTGCACTTGATGATGATGTGCGATTTGCGCCCCTGGTTTTGGTGCTCCGTCTCACGCTGGATCAGGTCGGCGATGCGGTCGCGCAGACCGTTTGGGGCCACCAGCAGCTTGCGGTAGTCCTTTTTATCGGAATAGCCGGTCAGGGAGTTAAACAGTTCGCTTGCATCAGCGCCGATCTCCGGATCGCTGGTAAACAGGCCCAGGTCCTCATAAATGTGGGCCGTAACTGCGTTGTAGTTGCCGGTGGAAAGATGGACGTAGCGGCGGATCTTGTCATCTTCCTGCCGCACGACCAGGGAAAGCTTGGAATGGGTTTTAAGTCCGACCAGTCCGTAGGTCACATGCACCCCTTCCTGCTCCAGTTTCCGGGCCCACTCGATGTTGCTCTCCTCGTCAAAGCGCGCTTTCAATTCGACCAGAGCGGCAACCTGTTTCCCGTTTTGCCGGGCTTTGAGCAGCGCGTCAACGATCTCCGAGTTGCGCCCGGTGCGGTACAGGGTCTGTTTGATCGCCAGCACGTTGGGGTCTTCGGCGGCGGTTTTCATGAACTGGATCACCGGGGAAAAAGAGTCGTACGGATGGTGAAGAAGGATATCCTCGCGGCGCATCACGGTGAAAATATCCGCTTCCCTATCGGCGGTCAGGCTGGAGGGCAGGGCCGGGATAAAGGGGGAGTCTTTCAGGTCGTATCGGTCGACGTTCTCGTGTATGGAAAACAGGCTGCTGAACCCGAGCGGACCGTCGAGCACGAACAGATCGTTGCGGTCCAGATCGAGGTTCTCGATTAAGATGTCGCGAATTTTCTGGGGCATATCAGGGTTGATCGCCACGCGCACAACGGCCCCAAATCTGCGCTGGAGCACGCTTTGCTCCATGGTTTCCAAGAGGTCATCCGCTTCCAGTTCCTGGATGATCATGTCGGCGTTGCGCGTCACCCGGAATGGATGGGCTTCGATAATTTCCATCCCCGGAAAAAGCCGTTCCAGGTTCACAGCGATGACCTGCTCGAGCCAGACGAAATAATGGTTATAAGGGACGGTCCCATCTTTCCGGGTGGCGCCCGAAGATCGTTTCAATGGGAACAAGCGCGGAAAAGTGCCGGGGACCTTGACCCGGGCGAAGTGCTCCAGGCCGCGCGCATCGCGGATCATCACGGCCAGGTTGAGGCTCAAATTGGAAATATGGGGAAAGGGATGGCCGGGATCGAAGGCCAGGGGCGTCAGAACCGGGAAGATCATCTCCTCGAAATAGGCCTGGACATTCTCACGCTGCTTGTCGCTCAATTCTTCGAAGTCCAGGATATGGACCCCCTGCTCGGTCAACGCAGGCTTGATTTCTTCGTTGAAGAGTTCACGGGCGGCATCCAGCAGCTTGTTTGCCTCTTTCCGGATCATCGCCAACTGTTCGGCCGGTGTCAGGCCATCCGGTGGCAGGTCGACAAAGCCGGCCTCCAGCTGCAGCTTCAAACCGCCCACCCGGACCATGAAAAACTCGTCCATGTTTGACGCTACGATCGCCAGGAACTTAATGCGTTCCAGAAGCGGGTTCTTCGCATCAGCGGCTTCCTCGAACACGCGCCATTGAAACTGAAGCATGCTGAGCTCCCGGTTGATGAACAGTTCCGGATCTTCCAGATCGATCACCACCTGTGGAGCTTCGACCGGCTCTTCTGCGACCTCTTTCCCGTTGAGATTTTCTTCTTTAACCTTTGCCATTTTTCGAGCCCTTGATTTCCATGGCCAGCGCGGCGCCGATGATACCGGCATCGTTTCGCATCCTGGCAGGCAGAATCGGCGCACGGGTGTGCAGGTAATCGGAAAATTTATTAAATTTTTTGCTCACGCCGCCGCCAAGTATGAACAGATCCGGCCAGAACAATTTTTCCAACTCGTTCAGGTAAATATTGAAACGCCCGCCCCATTTTTTCCAAGAAAGCATTTGGTTCTGGCGGACGAAATCGGAAGCCCAGGTCTCTGCGTCCCTGCCGCGAAGTTCCATATGCCCGAATTCGCTGTTTGGCACAAGCGTTCCGTCCACGAAAAGGGACGTCCCCAATCCCGTCCCGATCGTGATCAGGATGACCACACCCGGCTGGTCCTTCCCCGCCCCGAATCGCATTTCCGCCAGGCCGGCCGCATCGGCGTCATTGACCATCCGAACCGGCAGGCCGGTGGTCTCCGAGATGATGCGCTCACCTTTGCATCCGATCCAGCGCGAATCGACATTGGCAGCCGTGCGAACCATACCGTTCTGAATGACTGCGGGGAATCCACAACCGAGCGGGCCTTCCCATTGGAAATTCCGGCAAAGTTTGCGGATCGTTTTGGCGACAGCTTTCGGCGTGGACGGACGGGGGGTGGGAATTCGGTGCCTGCTTTCGAGAAGCACGCCTCGAGCGGTATCTACGGGGGCCCCTTTGATGCCGCTTCCCCCCACATCGATTCCAAGGATTTCCATTGAGCTCCTTCCGGATCGGAAAATACGGGCAGATCATACTCTACCTTATGCCCCTGTGCAAGTTAGAGCCCATAACGTTCATGGTAAGCTCAAATTCCAGGCCAGGTTTGAGATCGCTGGTTCGAAAATCTCGTCGGACACTTTCCCCCAAACGGGTAAAATCCTCTTGTCTCCAATGTCCTACTCTCAAGCACCGTTCATTTACGCATTTTTGATCCTGGTTCTGGCATACCTTTCCGGATCGCTCATATTCTCGGTCTGGATCACGCGCCTGGCAACGGGCAAGGATGTGCGGGCGGCGGGTTCCGGTCACGCCACGACCACCAACACGATCCGCCAGGCCGGCTTCCTGGCCGGCGGGTTGGTCCTGATCCTCGATATCGCCAAGGGTTTCCTCCCGGTGCTGGTCGCCTTGCGGCTCGGTGCACCCGGTTGGCTGGTCGGGCTGGCAGCGGCTGCGGCGGTCGCAGGGCACTGCTGGCCCGTTTTTGGCGGGTTTCACGGCGGCATGGGCCTGGCGACCACCGGCGGGTGCTACCTGGCCAGCGCACCGCTCGCATTCGCCATTCTGCTGGCGATTCTGATTTTCTTGACCCTGGTGCTGCGCCACGGGGCCCGCGCCAGCGTGCTGATTGGCCTTGTATCGGCACCCATACTATTCTTATTCCGAATGCCGGCGGAGGTGATCTGGATCGCTGTTTTTACGGGCCTGGTGATCGCTGGCAGGTTCACCGTGGATTGGCGCCGGGAATACCGCGAACTCTGGTTGGACCGGGAAAACGTCGATTAGCCCATTCCGGCCCGGATCGCCGCTACAAATCGGGCAGCGGCTTTGCTGGGATCGCCCCCCGCATGCTGCGCCGCCTCCACCGCTTTGACCAGAGCGGACCCTACGATCACCCCATCCGCCACCTGGGCGACCCACCCGGCCTGCTTCGGGCTGGAGATCCCAAATCCGACCGCCAACGGGACCGGCCGCGCTGATAGCTGCCGCACGCGCCGCACAAAAACCTCAAGGTCGGCAGGCAGGGAATCGCGAGCACCGGTGATGCCCAGGACGGAAACCAGGTAGGTGAAACCGCTGGAACTCTCCGTGGCCAGCCGTATGCGGGCAGTCGTAGAGTTGGGGGAAAGCATGAAAGCAGTCGCCAGCCCCCGGGTTTCCGCCAGTTTGATCAGGTCACTGGCTTCGTCTGGAGGCAGGTCGGGTATCAGGATGCCCTGGGCGGCGTCGGAGGCTTCATCGATAAACGATTCGAGGCCGTAGGCCAGGATCGGGTTGAAATAACTCATGAAAACGAATGGGATGGAGACGCCGCGCGCTCGCAGATCTCGGGCCGCCTCCAGGCAGCGCCGCACGGTCATCCCGTTTTCCAAAGCCACCTGGGTGCTGTGCTGGATGGTCGGGCCGTCCGCCAATGGATCCGAAAATGGGATCCCGAGTTCCATCAGGCCAGCGCCGCTTTCTGCGCAAGCCTGGACGATGTCCAGGGAGGTTGCGTAATCCGGGAATCCAAGCGTCATGTAGGGCATGAACAGCGCTCCCGGTGCGGCAAAAGCTTGTTCGATTGCGGTTTTCCCTGCGTTCATGCGCGCTCCATCATGGCGATCACGGTGTCCAGGTCCTTATCCCCCCGGCCGGAAAGGTTGACGACCAGGATCTGCTCCGGCCGCATTCCGGGCGCCATCCTGATCGCTTCAGCCATGGCATGGCTGGACTCGAGGGCAGGGATAATCCCTTCCATTTCGCTCAACGTGTGGAAGGCCTGCAGCGCTTCCGAATCGGTTGCGTACGTGTAATGTGCCCGTTCGAGCTCGCGCAGGCGGGTGTGCTCCGGTCCTACTGCGGCGTAATCCAGCCCGGCGCTGATGCTGTGCGTCAGGGCGATCTGGCCGTCGGCGTCTTGCATGACGTAGGTGTAAGCGCCGTGCAGCACGCCAGGCCGGCCCAGGTCGGGGTCGGCGAACCGGGCCGCGTGGCGACCGCTCGGGATACCCTCCCCGCCGGCCTCGACCCCGATCAGGTCGACCTGTTCATCGGAAAAGAAAGCGTGGAAGATGCCGATGGCGTTCGAACCGCCGCCGACGCAGGCGATGACCGCATCCGGCAGGCGGCCTTCCACCTCCAATATCTGGGCGCGTGCCTCCCTACCGATAACGGACTGGAAATCGCGCACCATGGTCGGGTAGGGGTGAGGCCCTAGGGCGGACCCGAGCAGATAGTGGGTGTCCTCCACGTTGGTGACCCAGTCACGGATGGCTTCGTTGATCGCATCCTTGAGGGTCTTGGAGCCGCTCTCCACCGGGCGGACTTCGGTCCCCAGCAAGCGCATGCGGAAAACATTAGGCGCCTGCCGGGCCATGTCGACGCTGCCCATGTACACCACGCATTTCAATCCCAGCAGGGCACAGGCGGTGGCCGTGGCGACGCCATGCTGGCCGGCGCCGGTCTCGGCGATCACCCTGCCTTTGCCCATTTTTTTGGCCAGCAGGGCCTGCCCCAGGGCGTTGTTGATTTTGTGGGCCCCGGAGTGGGCCAGGTCCTCACGCTTGAGGTAAATGCGCGCCCCGCCAAGCTTTTCGGACAGGCGCCGGGCGAACGTCAGGGGCGTGGGGCGGCCAACATAGGTGTCCAGCAGGTGCTCGAACCTGGCTTGAAAATCGGGGTCGTGGCGCGCCGCCAGATAAGAGCTTTCGAGTTCGTCAAGGGCGGGCATCAGGGTTTCGGGTACAAACTGTCCGCCATAGTTGCCAAATTTTTTTGGAAGTCTTTCAACGGACAAAGGCGGCCTCCTTTTGACGCAGCCCATCGGAAATTCTGGACACGTGGGTCTCCATCACATCCAGATCCTCAATCTCGGCGAGCGAGAAGAATTCGACGGCGGTTGTTTCGTTGCTTGTGGACGGCACTCCGCCGGTAACCCGTCCTTCGAAGCACAGAGAAACGAACTGGACCTGGTTGCCGTCGGGGTAGACCACCAGGAAATTCGGGCTGGAATATACGCCGATCAGGCGCAGCACCTCTATCTGGAGTCCAGTTTCTTCCAGCACTTCCCGGGCGCAGCCTTCTGCAGCGCTCTCTCCGGGATCGAGATGCCCGCCGGGAAGGCACCAGCGCCCGTTGTCCGTACGGCGAGTCAACAGCAGTCGCCCCGAGCCGTCTGAGACGAAGGCAGAGACCCCGCAGCGGATCTGCCCATCCCGCCCGACTCGATCGCCAATGATGACCTTTGCCAAAGGAAGGCCTCAGGCCTGCTCAATAAGCAGCGGGCGTTTGTGCCGCACGCCCACTGCGCGGCGAGCTCGCTGGATCACTTTGGCGCCGCGGATGCGCGCCCGTCTGGCCCCTTCCATCAAAACCTCTTCGAGCATTTTTTTGTCCGCCAAATAGGAGAAATACTGCTCGCGTGCTTTTCCAAAGGTGCTTTCCAGCAAGTCGAAGAGCTCCTGCTTAACTTCCCCGTATCCAAACCCCCCCGCCTGGTACCGGGCGCGCATGGCTTCGTTTTGCTCGGGGGTTGCAAAATGGCGGTAGAGGTTGTAGAC
>JBFKII010000067.1:0-15836 GCA_041632295.1 Anaerolineales bacterium
CGGCAGCACCTGGAGCAGCTGGCATTGGAATTGGGCCTGGGCCGGGCCGTCCGATTTTACGGTGAGACCCCTTTTGAGGCGGTCCCCAACATCCTGGCTGCCTCGGACCTGTTCGTGAGCGCTTCCCAATCCGAGGTCCACCCGCTCACGGCGATTGAGGCCATGGCGGCCGGCCTGCCGGTTATCGCCCCCCTGGCGCCGGGATTTATGGAGATGGTCGACGATGGCCGAAGCGGAATTCTTGCCGACAGCCCGCAATCCCTGGTCCAGGGACTGGCGGCGCTGGGCCAGGATGCCAAATTGAGGCACAGCATGGGCACTGCAGGCCGGCTGCTTAGTCAGGCATACGATATCGAACGCACGGTGGAACAGACACTGGACCTGTACCGGCAGGTGGTCACGTCCCGTACCCGGACCTGATAACGAGGACAAACCAAGGGGGATTTGGAGGGGTTCAGGCAGCCTGCCTGATCCAGAGAAACTGATAGGGTTCCAGGTGAACGCGCAGGCTGGAGTCGCGGCGCTCGAAACGGCCTTCACCAAAAACGGCGGATGCCTTACCGCCGGCATCCGGGGGGAGAGGAATATCAAGCGTGGTGATATCTTCCGAAAGGTTATGGACGCACAGCAGCCTGGTATCGGGAGTTTCCCGCCAAAACGCGGCCACGGACGGATTGTCCACACGCGCCCAGCGCAACCCCCCCGCCCCCAAAACGGGGTTGGCTTTGCGGGCGGCGATCAGCGACTTGTGGAAATGCAGCAGCGAATCGGGGTCGCCGGAGGCGGCCTCCACGTTTATCACCTCTACTCCGTATTCCGGATCAGCGATCGGCGGGGCGTAAGGCTCCACTTCCGATGACCTGGGTCCATTGGGCATGAACCCACCAAACGGGCCGGACGACCACTGCATGGGGGTGCGCACCCCGTTGCGGTCGAAAAGCCAGATATTGTCCCCCATACCGATCTCGTCGCCATAGTACACGATCGGGGAACCGGGCAGGCTGAACAGCAGGGCGCATGCCAGGCGGATTTTGCGCGGGTCGTTGTCCAGCAGCGGGGCCAGCCGGCGGCGGATGCCGAGGTTCAGCCGCATGCGCGGGTCGGGGGCGTATTGCTCCCACATCCACTGGCGATCTTCTTCTGTGACCATTTCCAGGGTCAGTTCGTCGTGGTTGCGGAGAAAGGTCACCCACTGGCAGTTTTCGGGTATCTGCGGGGTGCGGTTGAGGATGTCGATCATGTCCGTGGCGTCGCCCTTTTTCATGGCCATGTAGATGCGGGGCATGATCGGGAAATGGAAGCCCATGTGGAACTCGTCCCCGTCTCCGAAGTACGGACGGACCTCTTCCGGCCACATGTTGGCTTCGCACAACAGCACCGCATCCGGATATTCCTCGTCCATCAGGGCGCGCAGTTCCTTCAAATAATCGTGGGTCTCGGGCAGGTTTTCGCAGGAAGTGCCTTCCCGTTCGATCAGGTATGGGACGGCGTCGGCCCGGTAGCCGTCCACGCCCAGGTCCAGCCAGAACCGGACTACATCTTTCATCTTCTCGCGCACTTCCGGGTTGTCGAAATTCAGATCTGGCTGCGAGGGGTAAAAGCGGTGCCAGTAGTACTGGCCGGTGTGCGGATCGTAGGTCCAGTTCGAATCGAGCGTGTCCAGAAAAATGATCCGCACCCCCTGGTATTTCTTGTCCGTATCGCTCCACACGTAGTAATCGCGGTACGGGTTATCCCGGCTCTGGCGAGCCTGGCGGAACCATTCGTGCTGGTCTGAGGTGTGGTTGAGCACCAGGTCGGTGATGACCCGCAACCCGCGCCGGTGGGCTTCGTCCAGGAACTTTTTAAAGTCCTCCAGCGTGCCGTAATCGGGGTGTATTCCGTAATAATCGGCGATATCGTAGCCGTCGTCATTGAGGGGGGAGGGGTACATCGGCATGATCCAAAGGCAATCGACACCCAGGCTGGCGATGTAGTCCAGCTTGCTGGTCAGCCCGCGGAAGTCTCCGTGCCCGTCCCCGTTGCTGTCGCAGTAAGCCCGCACGTAAATCTGGTAAAAGACCGCGTTTTTGTACCAGGGAAAATTTTCCATTCTAGGCCTTTTTTCAAAAGTTTAAAGTATCGCGATGGAGGCGCTTTCGGACCGGATCAGGGAGTAAGGCACGGTGATTTTCTTAAATCCCGGAACCGTGAACGCCGCGATCGTCACATTGTACAGCGGAAAGAACGAATCTTTGCCGGCCTGGAGGGCGCTGGCCGAATCGGCGAGCATCGACACGCGCCGGTTGCCTTCAAACCGGAAAATGCTGAATACCGCGGTCACGGGCGTCATGGCGCGATTGGTTTCGTCCGGGTTGTAATCCGGTTCGTAATCAAACGGCGGCACCAGGTGGTGCGCCATGATTTCATGAATCGGCACGTGGACCTCCTCCATCTCCAACCGGATCGGCTGGCTGCCGGAGAAAATGAGCATATTGGCGTCGAGGAGGATGAAATAGTCTGGCAGCAAATTCATCTTGAGCCAGGTTTGCGCCCGGATGACTTGCGGGGTGACCAATTTTCCCCAGATGATGCGCTCGCGGGCGTAAATCATCGAGGCTGCGGTGGTTTCATTCTCTTTGATCTGGTAGGTCATCGGCAGGTGCTGCACATCCCGAGAATGGTTCGATGGGATCGGTTTTGAAAAGTATAATCCATCCTCGGCGGCCTCCCGAAGGCTGGGGGCCGCAAACTTGAAGCCCAAACGACTGCGCCCATGATCCCCATTTCCCTGACGATCTCCGGTTTCCTTTCCTACCGGGAAGCCACCTGCCTGGATTTCACCTCTTTCGAGCTGGCCTGCATCGCTGGCCCCAACGGGGCGGGGAAATCCAGCCTGCTGGACGCCATCACCTATGCGCTGTTCGGCAAAGCCCGCAAAGCAGATGAGACCCTCATCAACCTGCACCCGGAGGTGGCCGAGGCGTTTGTGGAGCTCGTTTTCGACTACGAAGGCAACCGCTACCGGGTGCAGCGCACCAACCCGCGCGGCAAGAGCTCGGTGCTGGAGTTCCAGATCGCTCAGTTGAACAATAAGGATGGGGAGGATCCGGCCTGGAAGACCCTGACGGAGCGGACGCTGCGCGATACCCAGCGCCGGATTGAGGAGACGCTGCGCCTGGATTACGACACGTTTGTCAACGCTTCGTTTTTCCTCCAGGGCAAGGCGGACCAGTTCACCCAGCAGCGCCCGGCCGACCGCAAGCGCATTCTGAGCAGCATCCTGGGCCTGGAATCCTGGGAGGGGTACCGCCTGCGTGCGGCAGGGCGGCGCAAAGCGCTGGAGATGGAAGTCGCTTCTCTGGACGGCAGGCTGGAAGAGATCCGGGCCGAGCTGGCTGAAGAGGATGTGCGCCGCAAAAACCTGGCCCACCTGACGGATGATCTGGAGCGCCTGGAGCTGATCCGGTCGGCCCAGGAGGGCGCCCTGGAGAACATGCGCAAAATCCAGGCCGCCATCGAGGAGCAGCAGCGCCTGGTGGATGCCATGGGGCGCCGATTGTCTGAGACCCGCCAGCGGCTGGAGGGGCTGGAGCAGCGGCTCGACTCCCGCCGCCAGGAGGAACAGACCATCGCGGCAGTGCTCGACCGGGGGGAAGACATTCGCTCCGCTCACGAATCCCTCAAGCAGGCCCGCACCCGGCTGGCCGAATGGGACCGCACGGCCGCGCAATTCCGCCAGCACGAAAGCAAGCGGGCCGAGCCGCTGGCCGCCATCCGGGAGGTGAAGGCCGGGCTGGAGGCCGAAAAGGCCGCTTTGGTGGCGCGCCGTGAAGAGGTGGAGGGCGCCCTGGAAATGGAGCCGGCTCTGGGCGAACAGATGGCGGAAGCCCGCCGGCTGCTGGCCCAGCTGGAGGTCCGCCAAGAGGAAAAAATCCGCCTGGAAACCGAACTGCAGGCCGCTCAACGGGACCAGGCCAGCGCCGCCGCCGAGAACCCACGCCTGAAACAAGAGATGGACACCCTGAAAGCGCGCATCGACCGCCTCAAAGAGACCGATGAAGGTGAGGCCATCTGCCCCCTTTGCGGCCAGCCGCTGGCGCCGGAACATCGCCGAGACCTGGTCGAAACGCTCGAAAAGCAAGGCAAAGAAAAAGGCGACCAGTACCGCGCAAACAAGGAATTGCTCCAGCAAGCGGACGAGACCGTGAAGGGGCTGGAGGGCGAGATCGCGGCGCTGGCCCCGGTGGAAGGCCAGATCCGCCAGCAGGACGCGGCCGTTGCCCAGATCGAGTCCCAGTTGGAGCAGATTGCGGCCACCCGGGAGTCCTGGGAGGCGGGAGGGGCGGCCCGCCTTGAGGAGATCGAGCAGGCCCTGACCGACGAAACTTATGCCCAGGAGGCCCGGGATGCACTCCAGGAGATAGACCGAGAGCTGAAGGCCATCGGATATGATGCGGCCGAGCACGACCGTATCCGGCAGCAGGCCGACCTGGGTGAAGAGGTGGAGGCGGAGGTGCGGGAATTGGAGCGGGCGGAAGCGGCATTGGAGCCGCTGGCCCGTGAAATCGCCGACCTTGGGGAGCAGATCGCGGGCGAACGCCAGGCGGTGGAATCCCAGCAAGAAGCGCATGAACAGGGGCAGGAAGCGCTGCTGGCAGCCCAGGCGGAGGCGCCTGATCTTTTCCAGGGCCAGCGTGAGATGATGGAAGTGCAGGAGCGCGTCAACCGGCTGCGGATGGAAGTTGGGGCGGCGCAGCAAAAAGTAAACGTCCTGGAGGACCTGGCCCAGCGCCAGGCCGAGCTCTCGGCCGAAAAAGAAGGGCAGCTGAAACAGATCGGGCTGTACCGCCGCCTGGAACGCGCCTTCGGAAAGGACGGAGTGCCCGCCTTGCTGATCGAACAGGCGCTGCCCCAGATTGAGAGCCGGGCCAACCACCTGCTTGAGCGCCTGAGCGGTGGGGAAATGTCCGTCCGCTTTCAGACCCAGCGGGCACTCAAATCGCGGCCGGACCTGCGGGAGACCCTGGACATACAGATCAGCGACGGGGCCGGGATCCGGGATTATGAAATGTACTCGGGGGGGGAAGCGTTCCGGGTCAATTTTGCCATCCGGCTGGCGCTTTCCGAGGTGCTGGCCCACCGCGCCGGGGCCCGCCTGCAAACGCTGGTGATCGACGAGGGCTTTGGCAGCCAGGACAGCGTCGGGCGGCAGCGATTAATTGAAGCCATCAATATGGTCCGGAAAGATTTTGCCAAAGTCCTGGTGATCACGCATATCGAAGAGCTCAAAGAAGCCTTTCCGACGCGCATCGAAATTGAGAAGAGCGAGCGCGGCTCCGGGATTTCCCTGGTCCAATAAACCTCCCTCCCCTTATCCGATGTTGATTTTCTCAACGATTTTATTTTTGGTCTCCATGGCCACGGCCTGGTGGGTGCACAACCAGTGGCAGTCCGAGTTCGTCGTGGAAAAAACCCCCGATGCGGGGGAGAGCCCGCAGGTTTCCGTGATCGTGCCGGCCCGGAACGAAGCGCGCAACATCCGCGCCTGCGTCGAGCGGCTGCTGGGCCAGACCTATCCGAATTTCGAGGTCATTGTAGTAGATGACCGTTCCGAGGACGGCACCGCCGAGATCCTGGCGTCGCTGGGGGAAACCGACCCGCATTTGAAGATCCTGCAGGGGCAGGAGAAGCCGCCGGGCTGGGCCGGTAAGCCGCATGCCCTCTGGCAGGCGGTCCCGGAAGCCGGCGGGGCGTGGTTATGCTTTGTGGATGCCGATACCTTCGCCGAGCCGGAGTTGCTGGCCAGCACGATGCAGGCGGCGCGCACCTCCGGGGCGGACATGTTCAGCATCCTGACCGGCCAGGACCTGCTGACGTTTTGGGAGCGCACGGTGAACCCGTTAGTGTTCACCGCGATTTCTGCAACGCACGCACCGCGCCGGGTCAACGACCCCGACAGGCCGGATGCGATCGCCAACGGGCAGTTCATCCTGATCTCAAAGCAAGCGTACGAAGGTGCCGGCGGCCACCGGGGGGTCTGGGATTCGCTGGTGGAAGACCTCGACCTGGCGAAAAATGTCAAGGCGGCGGGTTTCCGTCTGCTGATCGCCGACGGTCGCAAGCTGGCGCGCACCCGCATGTACACAAACTTTCAGGAAGTCTGGGAGGGGTGGAGCAAAAATATCTATCTTGGCATGCGCGGCCGCTGGTTCTGGCTGCTTTCTGGGGGGATCGGGCTCATGCTGGGTGCGGTCCTGCTGCCGCTCTGGCCCGCGGCCGGCTCCCTGTGGCTCCTGGGCGGAGGGGGCTGGCCGGCGGCGCTGGTGCTGCTCGAATCGCTGGTTTTTTGGGGCTATCTGCTTTTCCAGCGCGCCCGTGCGGCAGCGGCCTTTGACGTTCCCACCCGCTACGCCCTGACTACCCCGCTTGGAATGCTTGTGCTGGCGGCGATGATCTGGAACTCGACCATCAAAGTCTTCTCCGGGAGCGGCGTGACCTGGAAGGGGCGCCGGTATCGCCGGGCGGCCTGAGCGGCGGGTAATTTTTTTGTTTTTTTGTTAAAAATATGGGAGTGACTGTCACCCTTGTCCTGAACGCAGTGAAGGATCCGGTGACAGTCACTCCCATTCTAAAACTCAATCCGCAACAAGTCTGCCTTGCGGGCGTGGGGCTCAGGCCTCGCGAAATTCTCCTTCGATCACTTCCCCCTCGTCATCCTTGCCGTTTTCGCCGCTGCCGTTGGCGCCGTTTTCCGGCCGGTATCCCGCAAACGGGTTTCCACCCGGAGCCTGGCCGCCAGCCGCCTGGCCCTCCTGCTGGTAGAGCTGCTGGCTGATGGCGTGAAAGGCGTGCTGCAGCTCCTCGCTGAGCGATTTGATCTTCAGGACGTCCTCGCCCTGCGCTGCCGTTTTCAAGGCCTCCACCTTGGCCCGGATGTTTTCCGCTTCCGCGGAAGGGACCTTGTCTCCAAGTTCGGTGAGCGTCTTCTCGGTCTGGTAGGCCAGGCTGTCGGCTGTGTTGCGGGCCTCGATCAGCGTCCGCCGCTGGGCATCGGCGCTCTCGTTCTGCTTCGCTTCCTTCACCATGCGATCGATATCGGATTCGGACAGGTTCGTGGAAGCCGTGATGGTCACCTGCTGCTCCTTGCCGGAGGCCTTGTCGCGGGCGGTGACGTTCAGGATCCCATTGGCGTCGATGTCGAAGGTTACTTCGACCTGCGGCATGCCGCGCGGGGCCGGCGGAATGCCGTCCAGGCGGAAGTTGCCCAGGCTCATGTTGTCTGCGGCCATGGAGCGCTCGCCCTGCAAAATGTGGATATCGACGGCCGTCTGGTTGTCCGCGGCGGTGGAATACACCTCGGTTTTGCGCACCGGGATGGTGGTGTTGCGCGGGATCATGACGGTCATCACGCTGCCCAGCGTTTCCACGCCCAGAGACAGCGGGGTGACGTCCAGCAAGAGCACGTCCTTGACATCGCCAGCCAGCACGCCGGCCTGGATGGCGGCGCCGATCGCCACCACTTCATCCGGGTTGACTCCCTTGTGGGGCTCTTTGCCGGTCATCTCGCGTACCAGGTCCTGCACCATCGGCATGCGGGTGGACCCGCCGACCAGCACGACTTCGTCGATATCTCCGGACCCGACCTTGGCGTCTTTCAAGGCGGCGTTGAAGGGGGTCTTCAGGCGCGCCACCAGGTCCTCGGTCAGCTGCTCGAATTTGGACCGCGAGATCCGCATCTGCAGGTGCTTGGGACCGCTGGCGTCGGCGGTGATGTAGGGCAGGTTGATTTCGGTCTCCAGAACCGTGGAGAGCTCGATCTTGGCCTTCTCGGCGGCCTCGCGCAGCCGCTGGAGCGACTGCCGGTCCTGGCGCAGGTCGATGCCCTGGTCTCGCTTGAACTCCTCGACCAGCCAGTCGATAATGCGCTCATCCCAGTTGTCGCCGCCTAAGAGCGTATCGCCATTGGTGGCCCGCACCTCAACCACGCCCCCGCCCACCTCTAGCAGGCTGACATCGAACGTGCCGCCGCCCAGGTCGAAGACAAGAATGGTTTCGTTGTCCTTCTTGTCCAGGCCGTATGCCAGCGCGGCTGCGGTCGGTTCGTTGATAATGCGCAGCACCTCCAGGCCGGCGATTTTGCCGGCGTCCTTGGTGGCCTGTCGCTGGCTGTCGTTGAAATAAGCCGGGACGGTGATAACTGCCTGGGTCACTTTCTCGCCCAGGTAGGCCTCGGCGTCCGCTTTCAGCTTGGCCAGCACCATGGCGGAGATCTCTTGCGGGCTGTATTCGCTGCCCGTTTGCGGGATCTGGACCCGCGCGTCCCCGGTGGGGCCTTTGACCACGTGGTAGGTCACCATCTGGCGCTCGTGCTCGACTTCGTCGTAGCGCTTGCCGATGAAGCGCTTGATGGAAAAGACCGTGTTTTCAGGGTTGACCACTGCTTGCCGCTTGGCGGTCTGCCCGACCAGGCGTTCATTGTTTTTATTGAATGCGACCACGGACGGCGCCAGGCGCGAGCCTTCGGCAGTGGTGATGACGGTCGGATCGCCGCCTTCCATCACAGCCACCACGCTGTTCGTGGTCCCCAGATCAATTCCGATAATTTTTGACATTGGATCCTCCAGTCTGCATTGCTTTCAGGTTCAAACGAAGGTGATCGCCGCTCGGAGCCGGATGCCAGCTCGCACGCAAACCGCGATCACGCTGATTCGGTTTGGATTTGGGCAAAGCATACCTGCTGACTTCTAGAATCCCGTTAAATGTGTGTAGGAGGAACGTTAGCGTTGGTTTTGCCTTATAATACAGGCCGTGCCTGCCCGCCAAAAAGTACCCCAACCGATCCTGATCACGCATCCAGACCAGGTTGTAAGACTGGGGAGGACCCTGGCGAAAGAGCCTCTCGTCGCCGTCGACACCGAATCGAACAGCCTGTATGCCTACCAGGAGCGCGTCTGCCTGATCCAGTTTTCTGTCCCGGACGCCGATTACCTGGTGGATCCGATTTCGATCCCCGACCTTTCCCCCCTGGCCCCCGTTTTCTCCGATCCTGCGGTCGAAAAAATATTCCACGCGGCGGAATATGACCTGATCTGCCTGCAGCGCGATTTTGATTTCCAATTCAGCAATATTTTTGACACCATGGTCGCCGCCCGCATCCTGGGGTGGAAGAAATATGGCCTGAGCGCCATTTTGGAAGAGCACTTCCAGGTGCGGGTCAACAAGAAATACCAGCGGGCCAACTGGGGACGCCGGCCGCTTGAGAAAGAGCTGCTGCATTACGCCCAGCTGGACACGCATTACCTGATCCCGCTGCGCAACCGGATGAAAGCCGCGCTGGAAACGCGCGGTTTGTGGCCGCTGGCGGAGGAAGATTTTGTGCGCGCCTGCCATGTGACCGCCGCCCCTCCGGTGCCCAAAAACGAACTGTGCTTCCGGGTCAACGGTTCGCACGACCTTTCTCCGGAGGAGATGGCGGTGCTGCAAGAGCTCTGCCTGTACCGTGACCGGGTTGCGGCGCGCCTGGACCGGCCGCTGTTCAAGGTAATTTCCAATCAGACGCTGATCGACATCGCCTTGAAAAAACCGCATTCCCTGGAAGAGCTGAAAACGCTTTTTGGGGTGCGCGCCTGGCTGCTGCGCAACTATGGTCAGGGGGTGCTGACGGCTGTCCAGCGCGGCCTGAGTTCCCCCCCGCCCACGCCGCCCAAAAAACCCCGGCCCAGCCAGGCCTACCTCGGCCGCCTGGACGCCCTGCGAAACTGGCGCAAGCAAAAAGCCCGTAAAATGGGCGTCGAGTCAGACGTCATCCTGCCGCGTGATGTCATGGAGCACATTGTGCGCGTCAACCCTCGCACGCAGGGGGCCCTCAACAAAGCCATGGACCTGCTGCCCTGGCGGAAAAAACGCTATGGCGGTGAAATCCTGGAAGTCTTAAAGGAAGCGAATTGAAAATAACATTTCACGGTGCGGCCCGGACGGTTACCGGTTCACAGCACTTGATCCAGGCCAATGGCCACACCCTGCTGTTGGACTGCGGGCTGTACCAGGGGAGACGCTCGAAGGCGCGGGAGATCAACCGCCATTTCGAATTTGACTGCGGAAAACTCGACGCGGTCATCCTGTCGCACGCCCATATCGATCACTGCGGCAACTTGCCCCACCTGGTCAAGAACGGCTACGACCGGCCGATTTACGCCACCCCCGCCACCCGCCACCTGGCCGATATCATGATGCAGGATTCGGGGAAAATCCACGAGTCCGATGCGGCTTATCTGAACAAAAAACGGGCCAGGCGCGGGGAAGCGCCGATCGAGCCGCTGTACACCATCGAGGACGCCAAGGCAGCCTGCAAGTTCCTTGAAGCGGTGCCCTACGACCAGATCTTCCACCCCATCCCTGGGGTCAAGGCCAGGCTGGTGGAGGCCGGGCACATCCTGGGTTCGGCCGCAGTCGTGCTGGACGTGGAGGAGCGCGGGCGCATGACCCGCCTGTGGTTTTCCGGCGACATCGGCCGCCGGGACAAGCCGCTGCTGCGCGATCCAATTTCTCCCTTTCAGGCCGACGTGCTGCTGATGGAGTGCACCTACGGGGATAAATCGCACCGCGACCCGATGGAATCCTACGAAGAGCTGCAGAAAGTGGTCTCCCGGACCATCGAGCGAAGCGGCAAAGTCATCATCCCGTCCTTTGCGGTCGGGCGCACCCAGGAATTGGTCTACTGTTTGCACATGATGATCGACAAGGGCGAAATCCCAAGCGTGCCGATCTACGTGGACAGCCCCCTGGCGGTCAATGTCTCCGACGCCTTCCGCCAGCACAAGAACGAATTCGACCAGCAGGCCAAGGCCTTTATCGAGCGCGATCCGCATGGAGGGGCGCTCGGGTTTCACCTGATCAACTACGTGCGCTCCGTGGACGAGTCCAAAGCGCTCAACCAGCGAAAAGACCCGATGGTGATCATTTCCGCCTCTGGCATGGCGGAGACCGGCCGAATCCTGCACCACCTGCGCAACAACATCGAGGACCCGCGCAACACCGTCCTGATCGTTTCCTGGCAGGCGCCCCATACTCTCGGCCGGCGCCTGGCGGAACGGGAAAAGCAGGTCAAAATTTTTGGGGAGGTCTACGAGCGGCGATGTGAAGTCGCCACGATCGGCGGTTTTTCCGCCCATGCCGGCCAGGAGTTCCTGGTGGAGTACGCCCTGGCTTCCGAGAGCGTCGAACAGGTCTTCCTGGTGCACGGGGAGCATAAAGGGGCGGACCCCCTGATGGAGCGTTTGAAACAGGCGGGAAAGGACGAGGTTTATTTCCCTGAAGCCCATTCCTCCTGGGAAATTTGAGGGATGCCAGCGGCTTTCTGGACGGAAAGCTGCTATGCTATAATCCCGGCGCAGAGCCGCAACCCCGCACTTCGATGCCGGGTGACCTGGCTGGCGATCATGAGGAGAGGTGCCAGAGTGGACGATTGGGGCGGTCTCGAAAACCGTTGTGGTCTTTGGGCCACCGTGGGTTCGAATCCCACCCTCTCCGCTAAATATCATTGTTGACCCCGGTCCTCGGGCCGGGTTTTGGTTAAGGGAGCGCTGCTTCCCTCGGAGGCTTTTTTTTGATTATTCTTCCCTGCCGGAAACCTTATTCGCGGCAAAACGGCCTGCGGGTTTGCAGGCTTCCAGGGAGGAACCGCCTCCATTCTCTTCATTCCTGTTTGATTTATTTTTCATAGGAGACTGATATGAAACCCTCCCACCGACTGAAACTTGTGTCCCTGGCCCTGGTCCTTTCTCTGGGAGCCCTGGCGTGTAACCTGGGGGCCGGGGCCGATCCCACCCCGCTGCCGCCCACACCGACCGATGTCCCTCTCCAGCCGACCACGCCCCCTGAGCCGACGGCCGAGCCTACCCCGGATCCGGTCGTTGAGCCAACCGAAGTGGGCAGCATCAGCGAAAGCGTACCGGGCCTCGAGATCACGATGGTCAACGGCTACCTGGACAATTTCGGTTCCTGGAATGTGGTCGGGATAGTGCGCAACAACACCGACCGGGACATCGACAGCATCGAGATCGAAGTCGAACTGTTCGACGCCAGCGATAACTCCTTGTATGCCGACACGACATTTGCCGACCTGTTCAACATCGCCCCAGGAGAAGTGACCCCCTTTTCGATGACCATTTTCGAAGACCTGCCGGACGCGGATCATTACGTGGCGACGATCGTGGGGAACAGCACCACCGATCTGGCGCGCGCCCAGCTCACCCTGGCGAATATGGCCATGGTCCACGATGACTCAGGCGACACGCACATCACCGGCGAGTTCATCAACGACAATGACTTCCCGGTGTTCATCAACAGCCTTTCCGGCGCGACTTTTGACGCCAGCGGCCTGATCCAGACGGCGGATGACTACAGCGTTTCAATTCGCTACCTCGATCCCGGTGAGTCCGGGCCTTTCCGCATCAGCATCACGGGGCCCGATTTCGGTACCGGGGACATCGACAGCTACACAGTCTATGTCGATGCCGAGGAGGAAGACCCGATACCGCCCTTCGATATCTCGCTTTCGGATGCCTACGATTACCTGGATGTCTTCAACGGGCTGCACCTGGTGGGGACCGTGACCAACAACAGTGATTCGACCCTCAACATCCGACTTGTGGCCGGGATATACGATGCCGAAGGGACCGTCCTGGACGCCTCCTCGGTCGATCTGCCGATCAATGCCCTCAAACCGGGCGAAACCTCGCCCTACGACCTGGAGTTTTGGGGGCCGTTGAACTACACCGAGTCGCGGATCGACAGTGCTGATTCATACACTCTGCAAGTCGACGCCTACTGGACCTGGGAGACTTCCGTAGAACTGGTCGACCTGGCGACCCAGAACGACACCAACGAGTTCGATGAGTTTGACGGCCAGTTCGAAGGTGAAGTGGTCAATAACACCGGGGGCCCGATTGAGAGCGTTACGATCGTGGTATACATGGTGGACTTGCAGTCGGGCCAGGTGGTGGGGACCGGTTACGATTATGTCTTCGACGAGATCGCCGACGGCGCCAGTGCGCCCTACACGGTCTACATCGACATCCCGGAGGGCTTTGACGTCAATTCAGCCCAGTTCGAGATCATCGTGAAGGGAGAGCCGGTCGGGAACTAAGGAACGGGACCAAAAAGAAAAACGGGCGCCGCATGCGGCGCCCGTTTGATTTTGACAGGAGGGCCTGTCAGGCCAACACCGTTTCGGGGAGCATTTTCTCGAGGATGATTTCCAGCGACATCGTATGGCTGCAGCGCAATCGTGTCTGGAAGAAGTCGCAGGTGCATTGCCACGCTCCGTCTCGAAGCGTTACGACGTGATCGTTGTTGGTCCCGTCAAAACGGACCTGGAGCTGCTCAATCTTGATGCGCTCCGGTTCCGATGCATACATTTTTGCTTTTTGAAGTTTTCCGATCATTCCAGTGTCCATACGCAAGGCTCCTTGATTGGTTTGGTTTGAGAGCCGGGGGACCGGCATGTAGTTGGCAACCGGATTCGCCAAAAAAAACAACACGCGGTTTTCGCGTGCTGTTTAGAATTGCTGGGTTTGGCGGCCTTTTGCATCCATGATGGAAGCGCTCCAGGTTTGATCCGATTACGGAATTCATTTTACCGCGGAAAAACCCTCATCATGAAACTCTAATCTTTCAGATCCGTTGCACGCTGTCACAGAGCTAATCTTAAACCCTAGACCAGCGGCACGCCGCGCAGATCATCGTGCTCGCTGTCGGACCCGATCACGATCGCCTGCCGGTCCCCGGACTGGAGCAGCCGCAGCGGGTCCCTGGTTTCAAACGTGCCGCCCTGAAAACGCAGGCGCTCTCCGGTCACCCAGGTCTCACCGGCCTGCAGGCGCTTCACCACCTCCGCGCGGCGGAACAATTTCCAATCCGACCAGGCCGGGCCGCGGCGCTCGTAGGCCCGCAACCAGTCCACTGAGCCATCCTCTAGGTAGCGGACCCCGACGACCACTGCGTCAATCTTTTTACTGCCGAACAATGGCATACCCTCACTCCGGAAACCAAAACGCGACCCTTGGGCCGCGGGATCTGTCGGGGTGCGCGGACTCGAACCGCGGACCTCTGCGTCCCAAACGCAGCGCGCTACCAACTGCGCCACACCCCGATGGAGGATTGCCAGTATAATGCCAGGTGACCATTATTTCAAGGAAGGAAAGGAATTATGGACCCGGTCACCTACCACGCTCACCATGTGCTGCGCTCCGAAGATATGGCGTACTGGCGCGGGACAGCCCTGGACAACGGCGGGCCGGTCCTGGAACTGGGATGTGGCACCGGCCGGGTGCTCCTGCGGCTGCTCAAAGACAGTTTGATGGTAGACGGCCTGGACAATGACCCCACCATGCTGCAGTTCATCAACCGCTCCATCCCGCCGAAACTCTCCGGAAATGTGAGCGTATTTGATGCGGATATGCGCGATTTTTCGCTCGACCAGCGCTATCCCCTGGTCATTTTGCCCTGCAACACTTTGAGCACGTTTAACCAGGCCGACCGGGTCCGGGTTTTCAGTGCCGTACGTCAGCACCTGACTCCCGAAGGTATGTTCGTCTTCAGCATTCCGAACCCGCTGTTGCTGGCACAGCTGCCCGAGACCGGGGACACGGAACTGGAGGATGAATTCACCCATCCGGCGACCGGGAACGCGGTCGAGGTCTACAGCAGCTGGAATAAGAACGGTGCAACCATTACGTTTGAGTGGAAGTATCTGCACCACTATCCTGACCACGTGGTGGAGGAGACGCTCACCACGACCCACTACCTGGACCCGCCTCAGGATTACCTGCGGGACCTGAAGGCGGCCGCCCTGAGCCCTAAGGCAGCCTTCGGAGATTTTTACAAAGCCCGTTTCGAGCCGGAATCGCCTTACTTTATCATCGAGGCCCGCATTGCGGGTGGGTGAGCGCCCGACCCGGTCTGAAGAAGTACCTCCGGTCGCGTTCCCCCGAACAAAATCCTTTTTTTGGAGGCCAAGGATGGAAGAAGAAGAGAACAACGTGGAAGTCAGCGGCGAAGCGCCAGAAGAGGCGCAGGCCGAAGCGCCCGATCAATCCGGATCCGCCGAGGCGGAAACGCCTGCCACGGAATCGGGGGAGGTGCAGGCTGGGCTTTCCGGACCGGAAGAGCAACCCGAGGAATCCGCCTTTCGAAAAGGGCTGCGCCGGTTCCTGCGTGCACTGGCGATGGCTGTGATCTTGTTCGGACTCGGCATGCTGTTTATGTTTTACGTCTTCCAGCGGCCCCGCATTCAAACGCTGAACGACCAGGTTCAGACCCTGCAAGCGGAAAACCAGGGGCTGAGCGACGAGGTCGAGTCCCTCCAAAACGAATTGGATGCGTTGGGGGATGTCGCTTCGGAAAACGAAGCGCTGGAAGAATCCCTAGCCGAGAGCCAGGTCCATGTCCGCCTTCTGGCGGTGCTGGCGGACGTGCGGGCCGCCCAGGTTTCACTGTCCGGCGAGGATGGCGATCTGGCCAGGTCCCAACTCACCGGGGTCCCGGAGGCTCTGGAAGCGTTGGGCGAGTTGCTGCCCTCCGAACGTCAGGGGGAATTGGATGCGATGTTGAACCGGGCCAACCTGGTGATTGAGGAGATCGAGACTGACACCTTCGCTGCCCAGTCCGACCTGGAGGTGCTGGCGAACAGCCTGATCCAGCTCGAAAATTCGCTGTTCGTTTCGCCTTGAGCTCTGCGCGGCCGCCGGCTGCGTGTTTAATCCTCCGGCTGCCGGCCGCGCACGCCGCCGAACAGCACTGCCCCGGTGATCGAAGCGGCGATCAGGCCGGTAAGCAGCACGCCGACATTCTGA
>JBFKII010000068.1:0-15777 GCA_041632295.1 Anaerolineales bacterium
GATCACCAGGATGTTTGGCAAAGCGCCTTGTTGGGCTGCGCCATGATCGGCAACGACGCCCGGCGTATCCAATCCAGGATGGCGGTAGTGGTGCGTTGGGTTGAGACCCACTGGCCAGACGTAACCGTTGTCGCCGAAACATTTGAGATCGTATGAAGGAAGGTCAAAACTCATGGAATTAGGACTGAAAGGCAAAAAGGCATTGATTACGGGGGCCTCGCGTGGCCTGGGCTACGCCACCGCACTCGGGCTGGCGCGCGAGGGAACCGCCCTGGCGGTCAACGCCCGGGACCCGGAAAAAATCACCCAAGCCGCCCATGCCCTGAAAAAACAGGGAGCCCCGGAGGCATATCCGTTTCCGGGAGACGTGACCGCGCCCGGGTTCTCCCAGTCGCTGGTGGACAGCGCAGCGGAGACCCTGGGAGGGCTGGATATCCTGATCACGAATGCCGGGGGCCCACCTTCGGGGCCTTTCGAGTCTTTTGACGATGACGACTGGGAATTCGGCGTCAACCTGTCTTTTTTGAGCCACGTGCGGCTGATCCGTGCCGCGCTGCCTTACCTGCGCCAATCGGAAGCGGCATCCGTCCTGACCGTTACCTCCATATCGGTCAAACAGCCGATCCCCGACCTTGTGCTGTCCAACAGCATTCGAGCTGCAACTGCTGGCCTGACGAAGACCCTGTCCATCGAACTGGGCGAGGCGGGCATCCGGTTTAATTCCATCCTGCCCGGTTCCACCGACACCGAGCGAATTACCGAACTCATGACAAATCGGGCGAAAAAGAACGGGACCACAATCGAGGAGGAGATCGCCCTGCAGGCCTCAAAAATCCCACTTGGCCGCCTGGGAGACCCCAAAGAGTTTGCCAATACCGCGGTCTTCCTCGTTTCGCCGGCAGCATCCTACCTCAATGGCGTGATGCTCCAGGTGGACGGTGGCGCGTACAAGGGTCTTTTCTGAAAAATTTGACTTTTCCCTAAAGTTTCGCTATTTTAGGGCAGTCGGGCAGCGCAATATTCGGCCCGGCACGCCCCTTGAATGGAGAAATCGGACATGACGAGACTACTCGGATCCCTGATCGTTTTGTTGTTCGGAAATGAGAGAAGGTTGGTCAAGAAATTCGGTTTTGGAGCCCGTTCCCTGACCGCGTTCGAACGCGCAGAGGCATCCATGATTTTTGGCGATAAGCTGAACTACGACCGGGTCCGGATCTTCGAGGGTGCGAACCTGCCGAACTTCATCGATGACATTGGGCGCTGGATCAAAAGAATGCCCAAGCGAGAGGTCAACGTCAAAAATGCCATCACCCTGGGCAACAACTGCCTGTTTGGGCGCCAGCTGAAAACAGATGAAATTACGGACATGGATGCCAAGCTCGACAGCGGGCAGTTGATCGAAATGAGCTGGCTGATCCACGAACTGACCCACGCGTTTCAATATCAGACATTAGGCTGGAAATACCTGTATATGGCGCTGGAGGCCCAGGGCAAATTGGGGGCCAGAGTTTACGATTTCGGGGGCGTCGAGGGTCTCAAGAAACGGCAGAAATCCAAGGGGATGATCAAAGAATTTAACATGGAGCAGCAGGGACACCTGGTACAGAAATATTATGAAGCCATCAAGAGAGGCGAGGACGCCAGCGTTTACGAACCATTCGTAAAGCAAATATTGTCCTGAGCTGTTTCCTGGCTAAAAAAACCATCTGCAGCGTTCGATGTGGATGATCAGCGCGCATCCAGCACGCCGCTCCAGGCCTCATACCGGCGGCCCTTGCGTTCATCCCCCTTGTAGAATACCAGCATGGTCATCACCTTGTATTTCACAAAGCGCTTGTTTTCCGGTTTAAAACGCCCTAACTCATGGAGCGGCCGCCAGGTGCCAGAATTGAAATACAGCTGGTTGACTGGCCGTCCCTCCCGGATCTTTGAGTCGATCGGCACGACCTCGTATGCATGGGTGTGCCCATAGACCACATATTCCGCACGCCCGGTCAGAATCGCACGCTCCATCGCCGCGTGCTGGGCGAAAGAAACATCCCCTTTCCAGAACCGTTTCTGAATTTTCATTGTCAGGGCGCTCAAGAAATCAAATGAGAAACCTTTTTGAAGCTTCAATACTCCCTGGAGCGCATCGACAATATCGAGCTTAAAGGGTCGGTCGAAATCGCGCACGAAATCGAGGCTGAGCAGTGTGTCTGAAAGGTCATCCCAGATCTTCTTGATGCGCACCTCCAGAACCCTGGCCGTGCCATATTTCTCCAGCAAGCCGTCGATCCAGGCAGGTACGATCAGGGAAGGCCGAACATTCCCCAGATCCCGGAACGCGGCCAGGAGCTCCGGAGCCAGCTCCCCCTCCAGCTGGCGCTGGATCTCTTCCGGGAAGCGGTTGAACAACTCCACCACCAGGGCGTCTCCCAGGGAAGCGCCGTTGCGGCCTTGATCGGGGACGTAATTGAATGGGTCGTACACGTCCCCGTGCCGGGCATACACCTTATGCTCTTCAAACAGGCTTTTCAGGTAGGGGTCATCGTTAATGTCGTGAGGGAAGGGGGAAGCCGGGTTTGAAAGACCGGCAGCATCGATCAATTCCTGGCGCAGAGCATCATAGCGCTCCCCAGGCAGGTGAAAAAACCAATCATGGTTGCCCACAACATAATGCAGGCCCACATTAACAGGAACCCGCGAAGGTGAATCGGGCTCGTCCGGGACGGTTGCCTGTTCCCCGCTGAACGTCGCCGGAGGGATGGTGATCGTCTTACCATCGTTGAGCCGCTTGAGGATTGCAAGCGAGGCGGCGTTGTTTTTATCCGCCATGATCTTGCGGGTGATGGCCTCGATCTTGCGAATAAAGGGCAGGCTGTGGGGGTCATCCCAGGGCCGCACCCGATTGAGGTCCCCTTCGGCTTCCTGGGTCCAGTCCGTGGAGCGGATCTGGTCGACAATGTCTCCCAACAAAACCACGTCCAGGCGCTCGATGGGTCGGTAGCGCCCATCCGCCCGGTATGAGGCCTGGACCGCCAGCTCGCGCAGGCGATCGGCGAAGAGTTCAAATGCACCCGATCGGATGGTCTCGCCGGTGGTTCCGTCGGCCAGGTGAAGGTCGCTGATTATCACGAGCATCAGGAATCTCCAGGGTATCCAATTGAAAAAGGCGGGAAACGCCGTTGGCAAAGCCAGGGCTTGGGTCAATAATCGTAATCGATGCCATTGTAGCACACCCCCTCAGACAGTGCTGGGCCACAGCAGGCCGGTTTGGAAAATAAGCGGAGTTTACAGGTCCTGAACGAGCGAAACCGGGATCTCCGCCCCCTCCTCGACACAGCGGACCGGGATTTTCATCGCTTTGATCTGAAATCCTAACGCCTCCGTCCCCGCCTGGCCGCCGAAACTCTGCGCGTGGATCAACACCACGATCGGCCGCAACCCCCGCCTGGCGACGTAATCCAGCGTGGGGACCAAAGTCATATCGGCATTCGGTGTGACCAAAACCACCGTGCTGCCGCGTGTTATGTGCTGGGCCTGCGCTTCGATCAATGCCGGGAAAGAAAGGTCCCCGTCTGCACGGAATAGCGCCATCATTTCCAGGACTTTCCCCAGCTGCCGCCCGCCGCGATCCGGGGGCAACAGGTCCGCCCCCTGGTTGTTTATTGCCAGGCCGACCGCCCGGCGTTTCCGCAAGTAGTAGCGGGCCAGCGAGGCCGCGATGCAAGCGGCATACTCCTCCGTGGCCGGGGGCAGGTTGATATCCTCCGCCCGGCTCTGGAGCAGCATGCTTTGGGAGAGGTCAATCGGGGTGAAGGGCTTGGCGGTGTGGACATCGCGCAGGGCGTCGATAAACAACCAGATATCCGCCTGGGGGTCGAGCTCGAATTCCTTGACCATGAGCTTGTCCCGGCGGACAGTGGTCGGCCAATGAATGCGGTTGAGGGAATCGCCGGCCACGTATTCCCGGACACCGGACGCATTTGGCGTGACGTGGTGGGTGCGCCGGCGCAGCGCCTCGCCACCCATCAAGACCCCGGGCGGGTTTGGAAACGAAACGATCTCCACCATCAAGGGGAAAACCAGGAGCCGATCCGACACGGGCAGGGACCATTCGACGGGAAAGAAGCCAAATGGGTCGCTGGAGGCGATGGTGGTCGGCCCGAGGTCAAATATGCCCCGCTGCATCAGCCGCGAGCGCGCCAGGTAGGAGCGCCGCTGGTGCCTGCCGACCATGGTGACGACGTGCGACCCGCGCGAACCGGGCAGGTGCGACTCGTCCCGAATCTCGATCCACAGACGCGGCAGGCGGCCCGGGTTATAAATTTCATAGCGCTCTTCAAAAATCTGCCCCAGGTGGGCTCGGCGCAGGCGGGGTTGCCGGCGGATCACCAGTCCGAGGATGGCTGTTTTCGACCACAGCCAGCTGCCGCCCAGCAAGAACGCCCAAAGATAGCTGAGTCGCGAGTAAATTTCTGAGCCGGTCGTAGCCAGGGCGAACAGGCTCAAACCCAGCAGGATCCAGATCACCCGGCGTGATGCCGCTTTGTTCATCAAGGTCAGGCTGGTGTGAGTTCCCCGCCGGGGACCGGCAGATCGTCCAGGATTTCCTGGATGATTTCTTCGGTGGCAACGTCCTGCAGGCGGGCGGAAGGGTTGAGGATCACACGGTGTGAAAGGGCGGGTACCGCCAGGGCTTTGACATCATCCGGCAGCACAAAATCTCGACCCTGCATGGCGGCGCGCGCCTGGCAGGCCCGGTAAAGGGAGAGGCTGCCGCGCGGGCTGGCACCCAGGTAGACTTCGCTGTGACCGCGGGTCAGATTGACCAGATCGACGATATATCGCTTGACGGATTCCGCGGTGTGGACGCCTTTGACCGCCTCCTGCGCGTCCAACAGTTCTTGAACGGATACCTCTTGCTCCAGGTCTTCCAGGGGATGCTTGAATTGCTGGCGGCTGAGCACCTCAATTTCGGCGTTGCGCTCCGGGTATCCCAGCTCAACCCGCAATAAAAACCGGTCCAATTGGGCTTCCGGCAGCGGAAATGTGCCTTCGTATTCAATCGGGTTTTGGGTGGCAAGGACCATGAAAGGTTTGGGAAGCGGATGGCTGATCCCGTCTACGGTTACCTGCCCTTCCTGCATGGCCTCAAGCAAGGCAGCCTGGGTTTTTGGCGTGGCTCGGTTGATCTCGTCGGCCAAGACGACCTGGGAAATGATCGGCCCGGCGCGGAATTCAAACTTCTTGCTTTCCTGGTTGTAGATCGATACCCCGGTCACATCGCTTGGAAGCATATCGGGGGTGAACTGGATGCGGTTGAATGTGCAGCCCAGCGATTTGGCAATGCTGCGCGCAAGCATCGTTTTACCAACCCCGGGCACGTCCTCAATCAGGAGATGCCCCTGGCACAGCAGGCTTGCCACGGCGAGTTCCACGGTCCCGCGTTTCCCGACAATGACTTTCTCGATGTTTCCGATTACGTTTTCGGCAAAATCCTGCACAATCGTCATATACATCTCCCAGCTTTCATCCGGACGGTCCGCAGATGATTCAGGTCTTGCATTTCGATTTCAGGCGGGTTCCCGGCGGTTTTTGGACAGAACTGGCATAGAATACCACGCAATATTCGAAAAGAAATTGAAAATAAACGTTTTCTAAAGGAAACCAAAAAGAAAATTTACATTTCAACGGTTTAGCAGGATCGCGTTCAAAACCAACCACAAAAAGGAATAATTCAGCGCCCGGCGGTGCTTGACTTCGGCGAAAAACAGCAGGCTGGCCAGCACCAGGCCGCAACCGAACCGGAAAAGGCCTCCCGGCTCGCGTACGGTGGAAAAAGGCAGGAACGGGATGATGACCGCATTGATCGCCAGCATCGCTGCAATCGCTTCCTGCTGGCCGTCCAGCCATTTCCGAACACTCCGGACCAAGCCCCAAATGGCGGGAAAGTAAAAAAAGGGCACGACGATAAAGCCATAAACCACGGTGAACAGCCAGCTGAATTCCGCCGCCCGCAGCCAGCCCATGAACGGTATCACCTCAAATCCTGTCGCCGTATAGCCCCCAGCGATAAAGCCTGGCGAATCGAAATGATCCAACAGCCAGATCTGGAACAGCCCGATCGGAACCAGCGCAAACACAACCATGCCAGCCAGTTCGCGCCAGCGCCGGTTCAGCAGATCCGCCAGCATCTGCCCTGCCAGGAACAGAATGGTCACCTCTTTCGCAAACAGCGCCAGTCCAAAAGCGATCCATTTGATCGCGGGACGCTTTTCTCCCAGGTAAATCCCCGCAGCCACCAGCCCGTAAGCCAGCGGCTCAGGCAGGTCCAGCCTGACGGCCAGGAGAAAACCAACCCACAAACCATATGTCAGGGCGTACCAGCGGCTCACCCCTTGCCGCACGAGGGTCTTTTCCACAAACCAGGTTCCCGCAGCATGGGATACAAAGCCAATCAACAACAGCATCCACGGCAAAGCTTCCAGGCGCCCGAAGGACAACAATCTGGCCAGCATGGGCAGTAAAATGCGCTGGTAGCGGTACGCCGGGTCATCGAGAAATGGGGAGATTTGATCCGGGTCCGGATTGCGGGCGATGAAATACACGAACTGGCCGTCGTATCCCTGTTCATCCACGGCGCCTTCCTGCTGATACTGTGCACCGATGCGGACAAAGGCCATTGGATCCCAATCTGAAGAAGCCAGCACACTCCCCAGGTACATCAGCATCAGCAATATGGTGACATGGGTGGGACCAATTGCATATTCAGTGACGGAGGTTAACCGGTTAGGTTTGTCTCGACTCATGATTGTGCCTCACGATATTCCAGATCCCGACCACATTTCCAAGCCATCAGAACCACGAACAGCCCGCTCAAAATGCTTGCGGTCAGTCCGGTGGTGAATGCGGGCGGACGGTAGCGCAACTCCACCTCGCTTTGCCCGGAAGGAACGGAAACGGCTCGAAACACATAATTCGCAACGAAAATTTCCGCAGGCTGGCCGTCCACAAACGCCTGCCAGCCGGGGTAAAAGGTATCGCGTACCAACAACCAGCCGGCCCTTTCCGATTGGACGCGTATCCGCAAGGCATTACCGCTCTGATCCAGGACCAATGCCTGCCCGTCCGTTCCCTGGAGGCCGCCGCTCCCGCAGACCGGTCCTTCCCCAGAGGATGGCGCTTCGACTACGATGGGATCCCCGATCGGCTCGCGGCTGCCGAACAACATCGCCCAGGCTGCATCTGATGTGGAAGCAAGTTGGGCGCATGGAAACCATTGGACCCGGGCTTTTCCCGGGAAAGGCACATACCTGACTCCCGGTTCGGTTTGCAGATCGATGACGGAAACCAGCCCGACAGACATTTCCTCGAGCATCCAGGTGCGCAACCTTGTCGGAGCGGTTTCAAGTTCATCCATCCACCGGGCGTAGCGCCCGACCAGCAGCGGGTCGAAGTTGTTCGCGGAAGGCAGTTCGTGAAGCAAGTTCAGATTCGGCAGCATCGCCGCACGCAAAGCCCTGGCGTATTTCTCCCCGCCGGCAGCAAACACGGAAAATTCGAAAAAACGGTTGAACGTCAGTTCGTATTCGTGCCCTTCCTCCATATACAGGCGCTGGCCTGCCAGGGTATTGAAAATGCTCGCTTCAGGTAGCGGGTCGTCCCGATAAAATGCACCGGAGATACGCGGGTTCAGCCCCCAGCCGGCGATCAGCAAATCCACTGCCACCAGCCCAGCGACTGCCCAGCGCCACCAGGGTTTGCGGTCGATAGGCAGGGCCAGCGCTGCCGCAGTTACACCCAGCAAACCCGCCAGGATGGCCGCCTCGCTGAAGGAAGGGTCCAGATAGGGCGCTGCGATCCGGGCAGCGAACCCGCCCAGGGCGACCGCCCCGGCGACCGGGATCCAGAGCCCTGCCCTGGCCTGGCCGCGTTTATCGGATGGCGCCTGCCACCTTTCCGCCCCAAATGCCGCCAACAGCGCCAGCGCAAACACCGCCCAGATCGAATACCGGGTGGGGGCCTGAAAAAGATCGAAGGTTGGGACGTTCTGAAATAGGAACGGAAACACGGGTGTGTTTTTCCCCAGGGCCAGCAAAAACGACAGGAGGATAAGACAGGCCAAAAACCAGGTCAGGGCATCGCGCCTGCCTTTCCACAGCGCTCCGATGGCGAGGAAGATGGGCAGCAGGCCGATATAAACCGCATCTTCCCAGTAATTGGCGTAACCCCAGTAATTGCCGGATGCCGGGCTTCCGAAAAAACCGGGCATCCACAGGCCCAGCAAGCGCCAGGGCCAGAATGAGTACGTCATCACAAATTCCAGGTCTGCGCCGCCGGACCGCTGGGATTGGGCCAGCAGCTCGGCCGTGGGAAACAACTGGACCGCAGCCAGCCCCAGTGCGACCAGGATAGCTGCGGCGAATAGGGCGGACGCCCGCATTGTGCGAGCCAGCCAACCACCGGTTGGCCCTTCGGCCAGCCCGGCGGGTTTCTTCGAACCGGGTGAACCCTGTCGTGGCGAAAGATTAGGTCGCAGCGACCAAAATACGGCCCAGGCGGCTGCCAGCAGGAGCGCGTACCAGGCGGTTTGGGCATGGCCCGCCAACAGCAGCATGGCAACCGCAAGGACCAGGCGCAAAAAACGCCGCGCCGGCCGGCCGGCACCCTGGGGACGGACCAGATCCCCCGCCAGCAAAAGCACCCAGGGCATCCAGGCCAGCGCAGCATTGATACTCAAAAAATGGGCCCGGGCGACCAGGTAGCCTGAAAGGCCGAAGGCCAGGCCTCCCACAACCTGGGCAAGTTCGCCCAGTCCCAACCAGCGCGTCAACTGTGCCATCCCCCACGCTGCTAGAACCAGGTGAATGACAACCAACAGGGCCTGACCCCAGGCTATCGCCGGCCCCCCGGCCAGGCCTAGCAACAGCAAGGCCCAGTTCGGCGGGTAAAAAAGGGCGCTCTGGTAATTGGCAAGGAGCGGGGCCCCCATGCCGGAAAGCGGATTCCACAAAGGAAGCTCACCTGCCAGCAGCGCCCGCAGCGCAAAAACTCGCCACGGATGGAACTGCAGGGCGGGGGTGCCGAAGTAAAGCGCCCCCCGGCCCAGCAAGTGCGGGGCATACAGGATCACAGGGCCTAGAATCAGGAAAATGCCGGGAAAGCGAAGGTAACGACGCACAGGAATTTCGTTCCGCCCGGTGGAAACCCGATTTCAGATAAAGCTGGTGATTTCTTCCAGCGGTTTTTTGGTGATCACAGGGACGCGCGCAGTTTCGGCCGGATACCCGACGACCAGCAATAGGAACGGCCTTTCATGGACCGGGCGCTCCAGAAGCTGGTTTAAAAACGCCATCGGGCTGGGTGTGTGGGTCAGTGTGGCCAGCCCGGCGCGATGCAACGCTGCGATCAGGAAACCAGTGGCGATCCCGACCGATTCCTGGGCGTAATAATTTTTGACCTTGCGCCCGTCCGGGAGCAGATCGAAATTTTTATAAAAGATAGCGATCAGAAAAGGGGCGTCTTCCAGAAAAGGCTTGTGCTCATCTGTCCCGAGCGGCCGCAGGGCGTCAAGCCATTCCTGGGGGGCCTTGCGGGTGTAAAAATCGTGCTCCTCCGCCTCCGCTGCCTGCCGAATCTGTCGTTTGACTTCCGGATCCCGGACCACAACAAAGTGCCATGGCTGCAAATTGGCTCCGTTTGGGGCTGTTCCTGCCGCCAGCAGGCAGGCACGGATTACGTCCTCATCGACAGGGCGATAGGAGAATTCGCGCACGGTCCGCCGCTTTTTGATATCGTCATAAAACTCGAGCGCGCGGCGGAGCATCTCCTCCGGGGGATATTCCCGGAAAGTGGACAGCATTTCAAATTCTCCCATAGGTTGGCTCCAGGGCGGTTGGCCCGCAAAGTTTTCTGCTGGAAACGGGGGAACACCCCGGTTTACCATCCTGCCTGCGGTTCCAGCCTGGCGACCTGCTGCAGTTCGGCAAGCACGTCGATCAGGTGCTGGGATTGGATGGAACGGCTCAGAGTGCGCTGGGCTTTATCCGGTACCGTCAGTCCTGACTCTGCCAGGAAGGGGACCACGAGCTGCTCCCATCGATTCCACTCGTCTTCCACCTTGGGCAGCCCAAAGACGCTCAAGTCCTCCTCTCCGGAACCCAGGTCGAAGAGCTGGGCGCAGTAAGGCCACAAAATATCCAGTGCCTGCTGCATGCGCTGGTTGGACTCATCCGTACCAAGGCCGAGACGCCTGACCCACGCTTGGGTGTGAAGCAGGTGATACACCTCCTCCACCCGAATCTTGGCCGCAGTCTGGGACAGCGGCTCGATCGGGCTGGCGGACAGCGCCTCCAGCCGCACCGATTCCAGAGCATCCCATAAATACTGGCGCAGCATGCTGAAAGCCCAGTCCCCCTTTGGCAAGACGACAAATTGGGAGGCGCGGAATTCAAACGGTTCGCGGAAAAAAATGAGCCGGTCTGGATAGGTTTCTGGGTCCTGACCAAGCAGTTCCGCATGCAGCTTGTACCACAGCGCAGCATGGCCGAGTTCGTCAAGCGCCAGGTTGGCAAAAGCGATGTCCTCTTCCAAAATAGGCGCGTGTCCGCACCATTCCGAATTGCGGTGTGCCAGAATCAATTCGTCATCCGCCATTGCCAGGGCTATCCCGGCCAGCTGTTTTATTTGCTCAGCCGTCATGTCCATCTTTTTTTGTCTGCTGGTTGCGAGCCATGATCTCTCGCATCATGGTTCGAACCGGGTAATTCCGTTCATGCCGGTATTCCTTCCCTGGGCTGGAGCCGTACAACAGGGCAGCCTGATCGGGGTCTGACTTCAACAGGGAATCATCCGGGATCAGCCACCAGACCAGGGCGCGGACTTTGGGGAATGCCTGCTGCGCGGCGGCCAACGCAATCCATGGCTCGCGCGCTCGGACCGTACCCTGATGGACGCAGACTCCTTTCTGGCTGGTCTTTGCAAAGACCTGGAAATCGCGTTCCTCCTTTGGGTCCCCCTCACCGGGATGCTCCCCGGTGGCCAGTTGCTCTTTGGTTCGTGAAAATATGGCTGATTCGGGCGCGATCCACATTGCGGTCCGGGAGGGCCGGCGGGCAAAAACATCGCGGGCGATCAGCAGAGCCAGCTCGAGGTCAGGTGCGTGAACCGAGCCCGCGTGGATAAAAGCCGCCTCCTGACGCGGCTTTTCAAAAACGTAAAAACAGGGCCACTGGGTTTCCACGGAGTAACCTGCTAACCGTGTTTTTGGGCGTAGGCCTGCAGCGCTTCCCGAACCCAGGCGCCGTTTTCATGCGCCTGCCGCCTGGCGGTCATGCGTTCGTGGTTGCAGGGGCCGTCGCCGCGGATGACCCGCCAGAATTCGTCCCAGTCGATCGGCCCGTGCACCCATTCGCCCGTGCCTTTATCGTAGCGCAGCTCTGGGTCCGGAACGGAGAGACCCATGGCATGCAGTTCGGGCACGATCTGGTTCACGAAGGTGTTGCGCAGTTCATCATTGGTCCTGGTTTTTACCCCCCAGCGGATCAGCACAGCGCTGTTGGTCGATTCGCTGTCATGTGGACCGAACATCATCATGGACGGCCACCACCAACGGTTGATCGCGTCCTGGATCATTTTCCTTTGAAGCGGGGTCCCCTGTGAATATTGGATCACCATTTCCTTTCCCTGCTGGAAATGGAAGCTTTCCTCGGCGCAGATCCGCACCATCGCCCGGGAATAGGGGCCGTAAGAGCAGCGTGCAAGCATCGTCTGGTTGAGAATCGCCGCCCCGTCCACGAGATAGCCGATTGCGGCGTTATCCGCCCAGTTGAGGCTTGGATAATTGAACACACTGGCGTATTTGGCCTTGCCGTACAGCAGGGCATCGAGCATTTCTTCCCGCCCGGCACCGAGGGTCTCGGCAGCGTGGTACAGGTATTGTCCGTGCCCGGCCTCGTCCTGGACCTTGGCCAGCAAGATCAGTTTGCGCCGCAAGTTCGGCGCCCGCGTGATCCAGGCACCTTCAGGGAGCATCCCGACCACCTCGCTGTGGGCATGCTGGGAAATCATGCGGATCAGCTGTTGGCGGTATTCATCCGGCATCCAATCTCCGGGCTCAATTTTTTCGCCCTTTGCGATGCGGGCTTCAAATGCCGCCAGACGTTCTTTGTCCGATTTTATTTCACCGACTTCGTCAACCGATGCGCCGTACATGCGTGCTCCTGGAGATGGAGTGACTGTCACTTAAGGTGACTGTCACTCCCCTGCGATCACAATTATTGTACCCGAGGTCATTTTTCAGAGCTGTCAGAACCTCAGACCGCCATATTTTTTTCGCCTTCGATCCTCCCATACCCTTTGGGCAAGCAGTCCGACCAGCGCCACGCCTTGCTCAAAGCCGATCATGAAACCCGCTACGGCTCCCAAAATGGCCGCATGCCCGGCCCGTTCAAGCGTGGCCGGTAAAGGCTCCCCGCGGCCTAAAAACAATCCCACGGCCAACAGCGCCAGCCAGGCCATCAACCAGCCAACGGCATTCGCCAGCAGCCACCATTGGTGCCTTTGGACCACTTTACGCAGCACGATCCACTGCCCCAGTCCTGCCAGCACACCGGATATCCCGGCGCCGGTCAGGAAAGCGGTCAGGCGATAGCCATCCGTCCAACCTTCCACCCAGCCGCGAATCCCTACCGAGAGACCCATCACCGCCAGCAACCCCAGGGCCAGACCTCCGGCTGTCTGCCAGGCCCAGGCCGCCTCCACGGGAAGAAACGGGTTGAGGAGCCTGCGCTGCACCTGCCCCAGCGGGATGCCCAAACTCCCGGCCAGCACCGGTATCCAAAAGACCGCCATGCCGGGGGACCCCCGGCTGAAAACTGACCCCAGAATCAAGCCCAGGGAATAGATCAGCGCGCCGGCTATGGTAAACACAATCGTCCAGCGCAATAAAAGCTGCCCCAGGCGCCGCCACAGGATCAGGGTGTCCGTCGAGGAGTTTTCCATTGAAAAATCAGCCATAATCTCACGAATAATAACTTATAACGCAATTTCATCCACAGCTTTTGGCCGACCTGTTGCTCGTTTTTACCCACGCCCATCGCAGAATAACTGGACAAAACGTGGTATTCCGCAAGACGGCCGATTTCAAACCGGCAATCCAGCCAAGCGGGCAGCCAAAATTGATTCTGGTTGTCTTTGGAGAGCGCTTGCTGGAGGATTTTCGCTAACTCATAAGGGGTCGGTTGAGAAACCCCGGGAACGCCGCGCCTGCGCTGAAACCGGTATAAACGCTGCATCACCATGGCGAAAAAGCGTTTGGGAGAACGGGATTTCAACCAAATAAAGTCTATCAAGAACACCGCCCCGATCAATCCGATTACCCCGGCCGCCATCCACATCCAGGTGTTCCCAGGGGACCATGTCAAATACCCGGATTCAGGCATCCTTTCCAACGGGAAATCACCGGAAATGAAATCCCTGGAGATCTGTTCCCATAGAATAGGCTCGACACCGGCTGTAGGTTCAAATGCGATCCAGCCTGCACCCGGAAAATAGATCTCCGGCCAGGAATGCGCCTGCTGCGCCGTAACGATGTAACGCTGATTTGCAGGGTCATAGACCCCGGCGTTGTACCCGACCGCCAGCCGGGCCGGAAGACCGTTCGCCCGCGCCATCACAACCATCGCTGTGGCATAGTAATCGCAATATCCCTGCTGCAGGTCAAACAGGAAATAATCCACCACATCACGATCGGCAGGTGGGGCAGGCAAGTCCAGCGTATAGCGAAATCCGCGCAGGAATTGCTCCAAAGCCCGGGCCCGGTCGAACGGGTTGGTTTCCTCCCGGGTTATTTCCAGTGCCAGCTCCGTGACCCTTGCTGGGAGCGTTTCTGGCAGCGAAAGGTAACGATCCCGGATCCAGGCAGGGTAGCCAGATGGACTGTTTCGCAACTGGTCTATGGTGTACGCAGGAACCACCGAGTCGACCCTGTATTGATCGGCTTGCTGCCGGACGCCGAATATTTCCCGGTGTTCACCTGTGCCTTCGATCCAGGAAACCTCAAAAGGCTGATCCATGGAAATGATATCCCCGGCCGCATATGCCAGCTGGCCGATAGATGAAGTCTCTTGGACGATCTGCCTCAACACACGGCCAGGTTCGTTTTGAGCAAGCCTTAATACTGCCCCACCCGGATAGGATTCCTGCTGCTGCGGCCCAACTGTCCAGCCGTTGCCGATGTACCGGTCGTAAACCAGACCCCGCCATTTGAAATCTGCCGTTTCCGGGTCACCTTGGTTCTCGACATGAACCATCATCACTACCTGCTGCCCGAGTTCGGGACCCGACCCCAGTAAATGGCTGCGCGGCAGACCGGGATTCTGATAGGTGGCCAGGTATGCTTGCGTAGGTGTAGGTGAGGAGATGCCCAAAAGGTCCCCGATCGGCACCGACCGGCCTGAATCTTCACCAGACGATGCAGTTGGTGGATCCCTTCTCGTCCAGGCGTTGATCCGGACCCAGTCCCGGGCTGCCGGAACCAGATATGCGGCCGCCGCCAATAAAAGCACCCAGACCGAAACGGCAACAATAAAGTCAAAACGCAGGTATTCGGCATAATCCAGAAAGGTCCGGCGCCAGCGGTCCTCATTGGCCTGCAAGGTGCGGAAGGCGAACAAGAGAAGGACCGGTACGCTGAAAACGAGCAGATAGTAATGCGAATCATGGCGGGCAAACGAGAGAGCGAACAGCAAAATGCCCCCGGCCGCAAACATCGGCATTTCAAAACGGCCGTTTTTCCGGGTAATGTAGCCCGTTAGAAATGCAAGAGTCCAAAAAAGCGTCCCCCAGAAAAATTCCAATGCCCGTGGATTGAATTCCGGATCGGCAGACACCCAGCCTGAAATCCAAACCCGGATTTCGGTAACGTAAACGGCCGTCTTCCTGGCGAGTTCAAGCCAGGCGAGGTTGATCGCCTCCAGGCTGGTTGAAGCGATGGCAGTAGGAGCCGGCCATTGCGATACAACCCATTCGAGTAACCAGACCCACAGGGCGCGTCCCAGAAACCAGAGGTCAAGGAGCAGGCTGCCGAACCAAAAAAAGATGAAAACATTGCCGATCACGTACCCAAGCGTAGGAACCAGGAAGTTCCTCCGGCGGGTGGCCGTCCACCAGCCCAGCCCCAACCCGGCCAGGATCACATTCAGTAATGCATTTTCTATTGCCCCCAGGCCGCGCACCACGCCCTCCAATCCGGACGCGACAGCCCCCAGCGCCAAAAAAAGCAAAACCATCCACACCAGGGGTTTGAAGCCCACTTTACGCCGGAAAAGAGACCAGCCGAAATCCCAGATTCGGCTCGACCGGAAGCCGGCGTTTTCCGAATTCACGAACGATGCCATGTCAGGTGGGCGGGCTTTGAAACCGGGATGGCTTTATTGGCAGCCGCCGAACGCCAGACCCATTGACCCTGTTTCCCCGGCCGGGCCGCGGGCTGGGCAAAGAAATCCGAATTAAAAACCTTGTGAGGGATGCCCCGCTTCCGTAATATCGCCAAAACCCTGGCCAGGGAGCACCCGGCTTGTTTTTCCGTTTCGTAGCTCAGTGGCTCCAGCAGCAGGACCGTCGGTTGGATGCGCCTGCCGGACAGGGACGCCAGGCAATCCGCCCAGGCGGGATTGGGATTTGGGGTGATCAAGACCAGGCTGGCCGGATGGCGCAGGCGATTGTGGAGCTCTACCAGCAGCGTTTCAAGAGGGATATCGCCCCGGCCCGCGAGTGCCAGGGTATGGCGGA
>JBFKII010000069.1:0-15600 GCA_041632295.1 Anaerolineales bacterium
ACCGGAGTTGTCTTTAGCGCTGGGCAGGTAGCGAAACAGGCGGTCGGCTTGCTGGGCCAGGCCGGCGGGCAGCATCAGGTTGACCGCTGCAGAGAGCGGCATGCGGGTATGGGCTGCAAGCGCTTCAGCAAAGCGGATCTGGTCCGGAGTCACCGCCCGGAGGGGGTCGAGCAGCTCGCGAACGGGACGGGTCTCCGTCACCGCCGGTTGGTCCACACGGCGAAGCACCACGCCCTGGACGGTTTGCTCTCCGAAAGGGACGATCACCAGGTGCCCGGGACGGACCCTGCCCTCCAATTCGGGCGGCAGATGGTAGTGGAAAACATCGTCCACGTGAGGGACGTTGACGGCGATCTCGAGGTAGATCATGGCGCTTGGTTTGGACAGCCCGCTGGATCGTAACACGAGTCAATTGATTCTCAAGGCATACACCCCGGCAGGTTGGCGTCTTGGTGGCTCTGCGTTTTTTCAATTCCGGACCGAAAATGCCCACGGGGGAGTGTACTCATGATTCTTAACGCCAGGCCCCAGGGGCACAGAGGCTCAGAGCATCTAACGCACCAGCCCCGCTGGCTGCGCTGCAGCCAGCGTCAATATTCGGAGATAAAAAACAGGGCCCCGAGGCGTTATCGCGCCCAGGGCCCTGCGGCTGGTTGGATTGGATGGTGCCCGTCTACTTGACCAGGAAAATCACGTACGCGCCGACTTCCACCCCGCTGCCGCCCCCCAGGCCAGGAACAGTGCCGTCGATGAAATAGCCTTCGATGGTTTTTTCGTTGTTGTCCATACCGGCCGCCACGGCCACGTCGTGGCCGGGGCAGGAGTCGCCGCCGGTGTTGCGGACGCAGGCCACGTAAAACAGCGAGAAACCCGTGATGTGGAAATACGAGCCCGTTCCGCTGCCGGCGATTACGGTGTCATCGTCCGGATCCCAGTTATCCGAGCAGGCGCCGGTGGCGGAGGGGATGTTGTCGCACAGGTGGTCGAACACCGGCACGACCAGGATATCCCCCTCTCGGTCCTCCACCGCCGAAAATACCGAGTTCTGCACGCCCGGATTGCCCTCGAACCACATGTGGACGGTGATCTCGGAGTCGGCGCCATTCTCGATCCAGTCGATCATCTCCGCAGCCCCCACCGATCCACCGTCCAGGTTGAGCCAGCTGCGATCGCCGGAGGGGAACAGGTCCAGATCGCCGTCGTTATCGAAATCGCAGTCGATCGGGCCGGTCGGGTTCTCCACCGGGTCATGGCAGTAATCCGTCCCGGTACCATCGGAGTTCATGACGATGTAGAGCTCGGGGCAGATCGGGTCACAATATGGCATTGGCGGGTTGTTCAGGTATTCATCCAGGGTGTCCATGTCGATCCCCTGCTGCTGGCAGTCTTCGCTGGAGGAGATGCCGCTGATCGGGGGTTTGCAGGCCCAGGCCGTCGGCAGCACGCTGGTCCCCGGTGCCAGGGAACCCGGCGCCTGGCATTCGGCCGTGGCGGTGGCCTGCACTTCGATCTGCGGGCGGCCGAGCAGGTGGGCCAGGAAGGTGTTGAAGGTGATAAATGTGTCCACCTCCACCTGGTTGGCGTCCAGATCCACGCTCACATTGGCGGTATCCGACCCGTTGCGCGTGATAGCGTATTCCTGAGCCGCGGTGATGGCGAGGGCGGAGCTGCCGGTCTCGCACAGCTGGCGCGCGCCAGCCAATGCACCGGCATCGGCGGCCGTTTGGGCCTGGCGGCGGCGCACGTAGGTGTTGCCGCCGTCGAGCGCCAGGGCCACAAAGGCCAGGAACACCACGAGCAAAAGGGCCAGCACAACAATGCTCTGGCCTGTTTCTTTTTGGGAATGGTTTCTGTACATTTGACGATCCTGTTCCAGTCTGGCGGTCCGATTTCCGGTTGCAGGCGCTATTCGTGCAATAAAAACGATAATTGCTGATCTGCGCAGCACTACAGCCGCTGCTGCCTGGACGCCGCTCGGCACGATATAACCGCCCTGATCGCCCGTTTCTTATTCGGTTTGCTATGAGAACGAAAAACTTCCGGTTTTGTTGCAGGTCAGTTCCATTGCGGGCAAAACCTGGTCCGTGCTTTCCCAACGCTTTGAAGGACCTGGTCCGCGGAATGAAACGGACGAATAAGGCAAGGTGCCGCCACCTGCCGGGCCTGCGAGGACAGCCACTGTTTATTGTAGCACGAATACCCGCCCTTTTTCATTAATTTTCATCCCCCCCGGCGGCAGACGGTTATGGGGCCACCCTGATCACAAAGTCCAGGCGCACATCCCGGTAACTGGCAGAGACCTCCCAGCAGCCCGTTGTGGCCAGGTTCAGCCCGGTGAGCATGAACAGACCGCTCTCGGGGTTGAATCCGTTCGTAGCCCAGTCGGTTTCATATGGTGGGGCGGGGCCGTCCAGGCGCGTGGCGCGCACGCTCAGGTCCGGATATTCCTTTTTGTTGAGGTCGAAATGGACGCTCCAATACGGCAGCTTATTGCCGTAGCCGTGGGCATCGCGCGGCAGCCCTTCCCAGGTCAGGTCGGCGGGCAGGGCGGTCCACAGGTCATCGCTGCCGTACCAAAAATGGGTCCCGGGCGGTTGAGCGGGAAAGCTGTCGGGGGGGACAAAAGCCGGGTCCGGTGGCTGTGTCACGGGGCAATCGGCCAGGGGGACCTCTTTTGAAAAGGATGTCGCCCGGGCTGCAATTGTCAGGCCCAGCAGCCCACCGACCAGCAGCAGGACCGAAATCCAGTATTGTGTTTTGTTCATAGCCGGATTACACCGCCAGCCGTGGGCCGGTTCCGTTTCTCCGGCAGGCCAGGGCGACTACATCCGAAAAACTCCGAAGCCTCCGGGGTCACGCGGCGCGGAGACCGCCACGGACAGGGCCAGCCCCAGGGCGTCGCGCGTCTGGGCGGGATCCAGGATGCCATCATCCCACAGGCGGGCGCTGGAATAGTAGGGATTGCCCTCCCGCTCGTACTTTTCCAGGGTGGGCTGGGTGAATTCCCTGGCTTCCTCCTCCGTCATCTGGGGCTTGCCCTCCCGGGCCAGCTGGTCCTGCTTGATGGTCAGCAGCACGTTGGCGGCCTGCTCACCCCCCATCACGCTGATGCGGGCGTTGGGCCACATCCACAAGAAGCGCGGGCTGTAGCCGCGGCCGGCCATGCCGTAATTGCCGGCGCCGAACGAGCCGCCGATGATGACGGTCAGGCGAGGGACGCTGGCGTTAGCGACGGCGTGCACCATCTTTGCGCCGTCCTTGGCGATCCCGCCCGCTTCGTACGCCCGCCCGACCATAAAACCGGTGATATTTTGCAGGAATAGCAGCGGCAGGCCGCGCTGCTCGCAAAGCTCGATGAAATGCGTCCCCTTCAAGGCGCTCTCGCTGAACAGAATGCCGTTGTTGCCCAGGATGCCGACCAGGTGTCCGTGGATGCGGGCGAAGCCGCACACCAACGTGGCCCCGTAGCGCGCTTTGAACTCGCGGAAACGGCTGCCGTCCACCAGGCGGGCGATCACTTCGCGCACATCGTAGGCCTGGCGGAAGGTGGTGGGCAGCACGCCGTAGAGCTCCTCGGGCGGATACAGCGGGTCTTCAGGGGCCTGCACCGGCGGGCCGACCCCGGAATGGGAGCGATCTCCCAGCGTTTCCATGATCGCGCGCACGATCTCCAGGGCGTGGCGGTCGTCCTCGGCGAAATGGTCGGCCACGCCCGAGAGGCGTGTGTGCACATCGGCGCCGCCGAGGTCCTCGGCGCTGACCTCCTCCCCGGTGGCGGCTTTTACCAGGGGCGGCCCGCCCAGGAAGATGGTGCCGGTCCCTTTGACGATCACGGCCTCATCGCTCATGGCCGGGACGTAGGCGCCGCCGGCGGTGCAGCTGCCCATCACGGCAGCGATCTGGGGGATGCCTTTGGCGCTCATGCGGGCCTGGTTGTAAAAGATGCGCCCGAAATCGTCCACATCGGGAAAGACCTCGTCCTGCATCGGCAGGAACGCGCCGCCGCTGTCGACCAGGTAGATGCAGGGCAGGTGGTTCTCCTCGGCGATGGTTTGGGCGCGCAGGTGCTTCTTGACCGTCAGTGGGTAGTAGGAGCCGCCCTTGACGGTGGCGTCGTTGGCAACGATCAGCACTTCCCGCCCGGAAACCCGCCCGATGCCGGTGACGATGCCGGCGCTGTGGGCCCGGCCGTCGTACAGCTCCCAGGCAGCCAGCGGGGAGAGTTCCAGGAACGGGGAGCCGGGGTCGAGCAGGAGGTCGATGCGCTGGCGCACGAACAATTTGCCGCGCGCCTCGTGGCGCTGCCGGGCGCGTTCCCCGCCGCCCTGGCGCACTTCCTCCAGGCGCCGGCGCAGTTCCTCCGCCAGGCTGCGGTGGTGGGCCTGGTTGGCTTTGAAATCGGGTTCGGATGGGGACAGGCGGCTTTCGATGATTTCCATGGGATAAGTCTATCCCAAAATCCGGCTTTTCCGGGGCACCGCCAGAGTCGCAAGTTTCATTGCGCAACCGGCGCCAGGGCCGCGCCAGCCGCCTAATTTCGTTCTGCTGCCTTCACACTAGCCGTAGTCGTAGAACCCCTTGCCGCTTTTGCGCCCCAGGTGGCCGGCATCGACCATCTTGCGCAGCAGGTAGGCTGGGCGGTACTTGTCCTCCCCCAGGTCGCGCTGCAGCACCTCCAGGATGTTCAGCACCACGTCCAGGCCGATCAGGTCGGCCAGGGTCAGCGGGCCCATCGGGTGGTTCATGCCCAGCTTCATAACGGTATCGATCGCCTCCACGCTGCCGACCCCCTCCTGGAGAGCGAAGATGGCCTCGTTGATCATCGGGCACAGAATGCGATTGGAGATGAAACCGGGCGAGTCGTTGGCTTCGACCGGCGTCTTGCCCATCTGGCGAGCGACCTCGAAAACCGTTCCGGTGGTCTCCAGGGAGGTCTCCAGCCCGCGGATGACCTCCACCAGCTGCATCAAAGGCACCGGGTTCATGAAATGCATGCCGATCACGTTCTCGGGCCGTCCGGTGGCGGCGGCGATTTTTGTGATCGGGATCGAGGACGTATTAGAGGCCAGGATGACCTCTTTCGGGGCGATCTGGTCGGCCTGGCGAAAGATATCCAGCTTGAGTTCCGGGTTTTCCGTCGCAGCCTCGATCACCAGCGTGGCCTCGGCGATTCCTTCCATCTCTGTGGTGGTCTCCAGGGCCAGGGCAGCATCGCGCTGTGCCTCCGTCAGGCGGCCCTTTTCAGCCAGTTTGTTGACCGACTTGGCGATAGATTCCTCCGCCCGCTTCAATGCTTCGGAATCGATATCCATCAGGCAGACTTCAAACCCGTAGGTGGCCGCGGTCTGGGCGATGCCGTGCCCCATTGTGCCGGCCCCGATGACGAATATTTTTTGTTCTGACATCGCTGTCGGTGCTCCTTAAAAGCCCGTTTCGGGCTGCTGTTTTTTTCCTGAATGGCAAGGTCACAACGCCGGCGACTCGAAGTGCACCTGCTCCGCGCCGGTGCGCTCGCCCACATGATGTTCCTCGGCCACCCGAAGAGGAGGCTTTGCCGGTCCTGGTTTTGAGGGGCTCAATCCGCGACCGGCCTTTCAAACCGCCGACAATACAAACCGTTTGCCAGGATCGCCATTGAAAAGACCCCTTCAGGTCAGGGGTTTATTCCTGTGCTGGGTCGTTCAGCCCCGGATTTTCCTCCTCCATGGCCCCATCGCTTTCCCCGGTCGCATCAGGTTCTATGGGTGGTTCAACCTGGGTGCTGACCGGCGGCCCATTGCCGGTCCCTGTCCTTTGCTCCAATTCGCGGATAGTCCCGACCAGGCGGGCCTTTTCATCGCGCAGCTCGCGGTTTTCCTGCTCCGCCCTGGCCAGCCGGACCCGCCCGGTGCGCCCCAGCGAGCCACCCCACATCAGCTCGACCAGCAGCACGAACTGGTACCCGATCACCCCGAAAAGCACCACCCACCAGGCCCGCACCACGAAGGCAGTAATCACGCTCATGGCCACGATCAGCCAGCCGTAAAGGTTGAACAGGAACCAGAGTGGTCGGCGTTTCACATCACTGCTCCGCGCTGATCGAATTATAAATGCTGTCGATGCTCTGCGGACTGGCCTCGAAGGAGCGGCCGTTGGTGCGGTTGGCGATCCGCAGCATCAGGTCTTCGTCGGCATCATCGCCGTAAGCGATCGTAAAGATCTTTGTACCTTCGACGTCTTCGCCGGAGGGCAGGCAGCCGAACATCTGGTTCTGCGTCAGGTCGCTGGAAGTGTCGTCCCCGTCGGAGAGCAGAACGATGCCGTACAGGCGACGTTCACCGGCGGCTTCATGGGCCGCTTTCAGGCCGTCGACCACCTCGGTGGCCAGGCAAACGGCATCGTAGAGCGGGGTGTTGCCGTCAGCGAACAGGCCGCGCAAGGTCTGGGACAGGTCCTCGCCGACATCGCCGGCGCGGCCGCCCTGAGGCAGCTCGATGACCTCGCCTCCAAAGGTGATCACGTAGACCTCATCGGCCGGGTCCAGCCGCTCGACGAAATTGACCGAGCTTTCAGTGGCCTGCTTGATCTTATCCCCTTCCATGCTGCCGGAGGTGTCCAGCAGCAGGATGACGGTGGCTTTCTTTTTGGTCTGGTAGAAAACGTCCTTGACAGCCTCGGCCGCCTCGGCGGAGGGGCTCTCCAGGGCGGGCACCACGTCGGTGGTGACGCGCGGGTCGGTGCCGTCCTCCAGGGCCAGCGGGGCGTGCAGCGGGATCGACTGGTCCACCGGGCGCAGGTAATTGTCGATCGCCAGCTCCTGGTTCTCCTGCTCGAAAAGGTAATCACGGAAAATCCCGGCGGCCTCGGCCTGCTGCTCCGTCACCCAGTCGGTCTCCAGGATGCAGTAGGGATGCTCGCTCCAGAAGGTGCCCTCGGCCGGAAAGAGAAATACCAGCGGGAAGCGCAGTTCCGAAGCGCGTTCGAAATTGGTCTTCAGGGTCTCCGCCTCGCTGGTGGTGACGGCGTGCAGGTAATTGGGGCCACGCAGCACCATCAGGTTGATCAGGTTGCGGCTCTGGATGCCGTAGTGCCAGGTGTTGAGCTCCACATCCCGGAAGGCATCCACCACGGCGTCAGAATAGACCATCTCAGCCGTCAACCCGCCGGTCTCCCCGACGGTCGAGTAGGCCAGGGCGGTCATCATCTGCAGCCCGACGTTGGAAAAAGCGGGGTGGGCGTGGCCGAATTTGAACTGGCCCCACTCCGGATGTCCGTAAGCGGACCAGCCATCGGGGTTCCCGGCCAGGGAGACCAGGTCATCCCAGGAGATGGGTGTGTCCGGCCAGCCAAGGGCCTCGGCCATCGGGCGCCACATGGCGAATCCACTCGGCGCAAGGATGCTGGAAGGGCAGGCCTGCCCCACCAGCGGCCGTCCGGTCCGGTCGCGCCAGACCTCGTTTGCGCCTTCCACCCAACTGCTGTCGCCCGGGCTCCAGACGGTCGGCTGGATCGCGCCGTCCAGAATGGCGCCCTGAGATCCGCCGGAGGTGACGTGCGATACGCGCACGAAAATGGCCTCCCCGGAGGCGACCGTATGGCCTTCGTTGTTGAAGTTCTCCACCAGGGTGTCCATCCAGTTCTCTTTGGTGTTGGACGAGGCGATGTCGACCACCACCGAGCCGGCCGGCGCCTGTGCGGTTGCACCTTCCGGCGGGGTGATTCCAAAACTACCCTGCCCCTGCAGATTGTTGAATAAGAACACGGCCGCGATGATGCAGCCGAAAAACAGCACCGCTCCGGCCACGACGATCGCCCCCCAGGGGACCTTGGATTTCTCTGAATACATGGTTAATGGCTCCTTTTCCGAATAATTTCAATCTGCGTTTTTTGCCGGCCAGGTAGCCCGGCGTTTTCCCGGCCTTCGCAGGCCTGCGAGAATGGAATCTGCAGCCATGGGGCAGCGGGAACTCCTTTCAGAAGAAAATACGCAGGCCGGCGGCGAAAGTGTCGATCGCTAGCGCAGCCCGGCGACCACGCGAAAACCAAGATAGGGGTAGAAATAGCCGGCCGGGTAGCCTCGCCGGTAGGTCACCCGGGCGCCGTATGCGGTATCGTTGAACGAGCCCCCGCAGACCACGCGCAGGTCGGCGGGCGGGTGTTCCTCATCGGGCGGCGGATGGTAGGCACTGGCGGTCCACTCCTGCACGTTGCCGGCCAGGTCATGGATGTCAAAGGGGCTGACGTCCCCAGCAACCGAGCCGGTGCCGACGGTGGTCCCGCGGCCGCTTTCCAGGGTGTTGGCGAAATCGGGGTTGAAGGTCTCGCCCCAGGGGAACGGGCGCTTATCTCCGCCGCGCGCCGCCCGCACCCACTCCTCCTCGCTCGCCAGGCGGATGGTTTTGCGCTTGACTTTCCCCAGCCAGGCGGCATACGCCTCGGCCTCGTAAAAAGTGACTCCCGTGACGGGGTGGTGGAAGCGCCGCTGCTGGGTGGGCCAGCCGTCCGGCCGGCCGCGGTCCTCCCGCCCCCAGCCAGGCAGTTCCCCCTGCCGCCAGGACCAGCCGGCCTGGGACCACCATTCGGCTTGAGCGTAGCCGCCGGCCAGCAGGAACGCGCTGAACTGGTTGACCGTCACGGGCACGTGCCCAATTTCGAACTCGCGCACAAACACCTGGCGCGGCGGCTCCTCGCGCGGGTGGAAGCGGCTGCCCATGTGGACGCTTCCGCTGGGGACCCGCCGGGTCAGCCCGATCGAAGCCCGCTGGGAAAAATCGATGTAATCGTTGACGGAGGGCATCGTATTTATTATACAGAAAAACCCCACCGCAACCGCCGGCGGTGAGGCCTGGATATCCAAAACAGCCAGCCCAGGAGAGAAATCCCAGGATCCGGCGCCGGGCGGTGATGGGTGAAGAACCGCCGCTACCCCCGCGAATTTTCGAAAAGGACTTTACTCCAATTCGACGGCCAGCGCCACGGCCTCGGCGCCTCCCAGGCAGAGCGAGGCGATGCCGCGCTGCAAGCCGCGGTCCTTGAGAGCATGCAGCAGGGTGACCAGGATGCGGGCACCGCTGGCGCCGAGCGGGTGCCCCAAGGCGATCGCCCCGCCGTGGACGTTGACCTTGTCCCAGTCCCAGCCGATATCGGCCAGGGCGTAGCCATCGGCCAGGACTTGGGCGGCGAAGGCCTCGTTCAGCTCGATCAGATCGACATCCGCCATCGTCCAGCCCACTTTCTCGAGCAGGCGGGGGATGGCCACGGCGGGGGCGGCGAAGATGTACTTCGGCTCGACCGCCGCCTGGGCGTAGCCTACGATGCGCGCCAGCGGCGCCCCGCCGTTCGATTCGGCATGGGCCCGGCTGGCGACAACCAGGGCGGCCGCGCCGTCGTTCAATCCGGGCGCATTGCCGGCCGTCACTTTGCCATCCGGCCGGAAAGCGGGCTTGAGGCTGGCCAGCGCTTCGAGCGAGGTGTCCCGCCGCGGGCCTTCATCCGTCTCCACCAGGGACACCGCCCCGCGCCGCCCGCTGATCTCAACGGGCACGATCTCTTCTTTGAATTTTCCCGCGTCCATGGCGGCCACCGCCTTCTGGTGGCTGCCGAGGGCAAAGCGGTCCATCGCTTCGCGGGTGACCTCATATTCATCGGCGATGAACTCAGCCGCGTCCCCCATGCCCCACTCTTCGAACGGGCACCACAGGCCGTCCACCTGGAGCGAGTCCTTCAGGGTGACGTTGCCGTACTTGAGTTCCCCCATGCGGCCGTCCACCAGGTAGGGCGCCCGGCTCATACTCTCCACGCCGCCGGCGACGAACAAGTCGCCGTCCTCGGCCCGGATGGCCTGGGCTGCCAGCATGATGGTCTTCAGCCCCGAGCCGCATACCTTGTTGATGGTGCTGGCCCCGACCGTGGCCGGCAGCCCGCCAAAAAGGGCCGACTGCCGGGCGATGTTCTGGCCGGCCCCGGCGGAGACCACGTTGCCGATCAGCACCTCATTGATATCGGCAGCATCTTTCAGCCCCGCCCGCTCGACCGCCGCCCGCACCACCGTCGCCCCCAGATCGGACAGCGGCACCCGGCCCAACGAACTGCGGAATTTTCCGATCGGTGTGCGCACAGCGGACAATATCACCGCTTCACGCTTCCCATTCCGGCTCATGCTTTCTCCTTTTGGATCATTGATCCCAGATTCGGGATCGAAAACGAAGATCAATAAATATTGCGATATGTGATCTATGATCTGCGATCGTGATCAATCTGCCCAACAAACACACACCCTTCATCAGTATAGATGACGCCAGTTACAATCCAATTACGAACCGGCTGCCGTATCTCCCCGATCCGATCCATCCTTCGAACACCGGCGTCCGAATTGTAGCATTTTTCACGTGCCGGCGGAATAGTTGCATTTGCAATCGAACCGCTTCTCCGTACATTGCACGTTGCACGTTGCACACTGCACATTGCACGTTGCACTTTGCACATTGCACATTGCACGTTGCACGTTGCACATTGCACGTTGCACTTTGCACGTTGCACATTGCACGTTGCACATTGCACATTGCACGTTTCACCAATGTTACAATCCCATCCCAAACGATTTCGCAAGCCGTAATTTTTTTCAGAGGAGACTATCCATGACCGAAGTCGTCGTCATCGACGCAGTCCGGACCCCGATCGGGGCGCTGGGCGGTGTGCTGGCGTCCGTGCGCCCGGATGACATGGGAGCCATCGTCCTGCGCGCCCTGGTCGAGCGCACCGGTATCGACCCCGGGGCCGTCGAGGAGATCTACATGGGCTGCGCCAACCAGGCCGGGGAGGACAACCGCAACGTCGCCCGAATGTCAGCGCTGCTGGCAGGCTTCCCGGTTGAAGTGCCGGCTGTGACCTATAACCGGCTGTGCGCCAGCGGTCTGCACGCCGTGATCCAGGCTTATCGCGCCATCAAAGCCGGGGACGGGAATGTGTACATCGGCGGGGGACTGGAGAGTATGTCCAGGGCCCCGTACTCCGTTCCCAAGGCCGAAAGAGGCTTCGCCTGGGGTAACCAGACTATGTGGGATACCACCCTGGGCTGGCGCTATCCCAACCCGGCTTTAATAACGATGTACGGCAACGAATCAATGGGCGAAACTGCCGAGAATATCTGGGACGTCACCCACATCAGCCGGGAGGAGCAGGACCGCTTTTCCCTGCAGTCCCACCAGCGGGCGATCGCCGCCATCGACTCGGGGCGCTTCCAGGACGAGATCGTCCCGGTGCGTATCCCCCAGCGCAAGGGCGACCCGCTTTTGGTCGACACCGACGAGCGGCCGCGCCGCGACACCAGCCTGGAGGCCCTGGGCCGGCTGCGGCCAGCCTTCCGCTCAAACGGCACGGTCACTGCCGGAAACGCCTCCGGGCTGAACGATGGCGCTGCTGCGGTCCTGCTGATGTCGGCTGAAAAGGCGCAGGCCCTGGGCATGAAGCCGATGGCGCGCGTCCTTTCGGCTGCGGCCGCCGGGGTGGACCCGCGCACCATGGGTTTCGGCCCGGTCCCGGCCACCCGCAAGGCCCTGCAGCGGGCCGGCCTGTCGATCGAAGATATCGGGCTGATCGAGCTCAACGAAGCCTTCGCTGTCCAGGCGCTTGCGGTCATGGGGGAGCTGGGCATGGACGAGGCGATCACCAACGTCAACGGCGGGGCCATCGCCTTGGGGCACCCGCTGGGCTGTTCCGGCGCCCGTATTCTGACCACCCTGCTGCACGAAATGAAGCGCCGCGCCCCGGAAGCCCCGAACCCCTACTACGGCCTGGCCACGCTGTGCGTCGGCGTCGGGCAGGGGGAAGCCCTCGTCCTGGAATACGGGACGTAAGTCCCGAAATAAAGTAAGTCCCGTTCAAGATGACCACATCCAACCGCTTCTCCCCCTTTGAAAAGCGCATGCAGGCTGAAAACCTGCCGCCCGTCGCCATCCGGACGTTCCGCCACTATTACGAAAAGCTGGTTTCCGGTGAGACCGGGCTGATCCCCGAAGAGGCGATCTCCCCGGTCGAATCGCTGCCTGATGCCGCCGCCCTGGGCGATTCCCACCGCATTGCCGGGCGAGACGCGCTGGCCAGGACAGTTCTGATCAAGCTCAACGGCGGGCTGGGCACCAGTATGGGTATGCAGCAGGCCAAGTCCCTGCTGGAGGTCAAAGACGGCCTGCGCTTCATCGACATCATCGCCCGCCAGGCGATGCATGCCGGCGTCCCGCTGGTGCTGATGGACAGCTTCGCCACCCGCCAGGACACTCTGGCCGCCCTGAAGGCCTACCCGGCGCTCGCCGACTCACCCATCCCCCTGGATTTCCTGCAGCACAAATTTCCCAAGGTCCTGCAGGCCGACCTCAGCCCGGCCGACTCTCCAGAAGACCCGGAACTGGCCTGGAACCCGCCCGGGCATGGCGACCTGTACACGGCGCTCGTCACCAGCGGCATGCTGTCCACACTGCTGGAAGCGGAGATCGAGTATGCCTTCGTATCCAATGGGGACAACCTCGGGGCGGTCCTCGACCCCGACATCCTGGGCTTTTTCGCCGTAAATCAGCTGCCCTTCCTGATGGAGGTCGCCGACCGAACGCCGGCGGACCGCAAGGGCGGTCACCTGGCCCGGCGAGACGACGGGCGCTTGATCCTCCGCGAATCGGCCCAGTGCCCTCCCGGTGAAGAGGACGCGTTCCAGGATATCCAGCGCTATGCGTACTTCAACACCAACAGCCTGTGGGTGCATCTGCCGGCGCTTAAAAATAAGCTCGAATCCCAGGACGGCGTGCTCGGCCTGCCGCTGATCCGCAACGCCAAGACGCTCGACCCGCGCGATCCGGAATCACCCCCGGTGTACCAGCTTGAATCCGCCATGGGCGCTGCGATTGCGCTTTTCGAAGGCGCCCAGGCGCTGCGCGTGCCGCGGGCCCGCTTTTCGCCCGTCAAGACCACCGATGACCTGCTGGCGGTGCGCTCGGATGCTTTCCGCCTGACCGAAGATTTCCGCGTGGTCCTGGACGCCCCCCGGCGGCCGGTGGTCGAGCTGGATCCCGGCCACTACCGGCTGATCGACGACCTGGAGCGTAGCTTCCCCCAGGGGCCACCATCGCTGCGCGGCTGCAAGCACTTTCGAGTGGAAGGGGATGTCCGCTTCGGGGCCGGCGTGACTGTCCAGGGCAGTGTCACCATCCGCAACTTGGACGAGGGTCCCCTGCATATCGAGGACGGGGCGATCCTTGAAGGTTAGAAACAGTCCCCCAATCCCTAATCGCAGATCGTTATACGTTTTCCTGCCGTCTTAAGATCGCAGCCATGAGGACCAGCAGCACAATAAGCTGGACCAGGAGCAGCCCCATTGGGACGAGTGCGGCTGCAAAATTGTCGCTCAGGGCCAGCAGCATAGCGTGCCCCATCTGCACGGTCGGCAGGCTTTTGACCAGCGCGTCCACCCACCAGGGACCTTCGATCGCCAGCCAGCCGGCATACGCCGAGAACGTCCAGGGCAGAGCGAAGATGCTCACAAAGCTTCGCGACATCTGCTCGTTGGTGAAAACCACCCCCACCAGCAGGCCGAAGAGGTTCAGCACCGCGGTGGCGAGCAGCACAGCCAGGCCGAGCAGCAGCGGGTTGGGGGCCACAAACAGGATCGGGATCAGGAAAAAGCTGCTTGTCGCCAGGCCATAGCCCCAGACCCCCAGGAATTTCCCGGCCAGCAGCTCAAAATGGGTCAAGGGCGTGACCAGCAAAGCCCCCAGCGTGCCCTGGCTGCGCTCCTGCTGGATCACATGCGGCACAACGAACAGCGCGTTGCTGCCCTGATCCACCAGGATTACCAGAGTCAGGAGCATCCCCAGGAAATTGGTGGACAGCGGCACCAACGGGGTGATCGACAACCGGCGCTGCTCGCCGCGCGCCACCGTCACGGTCGTTTCCTCGACCTGCAGGACCGGATCGGGAGGCGGCGCCAGCCGTTCCACGCGCGACTCCACTACGGACTGCAGCAGGGGCGCAAACCAATTTCCTTCCGCCAGCACGAAAGAAATCGGCGCCAGCTCACCGGCCGCGATCCGCTGATCGAATTCCGGCGGCACGATCACCCCCAGATCCGCCTCGCGGGCCTGCATTTCCTGCTCGACCGTCAAGCCGAGCGGCAGGTCCACCACGCTGAAAAAAGCGCCGAATTCAGCCTCCAGGGACTCGACCGCCCCCTGCAGCCGGGAGCCCCCCTCCGCGTCCAGCACGATAACAAATGGAAAGATCCCGCTCCAACGCACGATCAGCAGCAATACCCCCCACATCACCAGGTACAGGAAATAAAACAGCACGCGCCAGTTCAGGATCTGCTCGAGAAAATCCTTGCGTGCGATGCGGAGGATTCGTTTTGCCTTCATAAGGAAATGTGTGATTAGTTTTCCCCCATATCTTTGAGCTCTGCCTTCAGGTTCTCGAGCGCTTCCACCGGGGTTGGGTCGACCTGGTAAGCGATCGCCAGATAGTAAGCCATGTAGTCCCCAAAATGCAGGGCGGTCCACTGCTGGGCCAGCCGGCCCTCCCCCCGCGCCTGGTAGAAATCGGTCGAAATGCCTTCCAGCATGTAGGCCCGCCGGGTCAGCTCCGCCCGCAGCCGGTTGCGCGGGTGGTAATGTTCCGAAACCAGAAACAGGCAAAACGCCTGCGCCCCCAGCGTTTCCGGGCGGGCGGTCCCCGCAAGGGCGTTGTGATCCGCTTCGGGCAGCGTCTCGAATTGCGCCCAGGCCTTGGCCAGTTCGTTGACCTGCGTTTTCCAGCGGCGGGCGACCGGCGCCAGGAATTCGGCCCCAAAAACCGTGAACCAGCGCCCCATCAGCTGGCCGGCATAACGTTTGGCGGGGTTTTGCACCGCCGGGACGTCCGCCCGAAGGTGTTCCGCCTGGGCGCGCATGGCCGCGCCCGCGGCTTCAACCGCTTTGTCCTGCCCGGCCAACAGGCCGAGGCGCGCGAAGAGCGCCAGCAGCAGGCCGAAAGAGTAGCCCACCGCCGCCCGGGGCTGCCCGCCGTGCTCGAAGCGCCACAGCGGCAGGCTTTTTTCACGCGCCAGATCCGCCAGATCCCCGCCGGTGGTCACCGCCAGGGTGCGGCAGCCACGCGCCACCGCCTGGTCGAAAACCGACAGCGTCTCCTCGGTATTGCCCGAGTGGGAGGAGGCGACCACCAGGGTCTCCTCGCCGGAAGCCCAGGCGGGCAGGTCATAGCCTCGCAGGACCGTCACAGGCAGCCGGCAATCGGGCGCCGCGTAGGCGGCCAGCAGGTCGGCGCCGATCGCAGAGCCCCCCAGGCCGGCGATCAGGACCCGATCCAGCCCGTTCCGCGCCGGCAGCGGCAGACCGGCGCCGGCTTCCCAGGCGCTTGCCAGCTGGCCGGGCAGGCGGTCGATCTCGGCCAGCATGTTGCCGGGATCGTTTTGAGCGATTGCATCCGGTTGGTCAAAGAGCATCGTTTATTCTCCCTCCAGGCCGACCGCCAGCCGGTAGACCAACCGCCGGGACCAGCCTGACTCCTTCGCCACCTGTTTTGCCAGGGCGGAGGGCGCCGTGCCCTGCGCCAGCCCCTCCGCCAGGGCCGCCCGCACCCGGG
>JBFKII010000070.1:0-15346 GCA_041632295.1 Anaerolineales bacterium
GCCAACTGCGGGAAGAAGGCCTGCCGTATGATGCGGTTGATGCGGTTGTGTCAGTGCAGAAGGCAAACCCGCATTCGGCTGTTGAGAACGTGCGTTCGTTGGTCGCATGGCGGCAGCGAGCGGATTGGGATCGGCTTCTTCAAGCCTACGCCCGTTGTGTGCGCATTAGCCGCGACAGCCTCGACAGCCATCCGCTCGATCCGGACCTGCTGCAAGAAACGGCTGAAGCCGCCCTGTACCAGAAACTGGTGGAGGTGGAGGCCGCGCCCAGGGCGCCCGGGTCGGTCGACGATCTTTTTTCCTGTTTTCAGGACCTGGTCGAGCCGATCGATGCATTTTTTGAAGATGTGCTGGTCATGGCTGAAGACGAGAACGTCCGCCGAAACCGCCTCGGCCTGCTGCAGCGCATCACCGCGTTGGCTGCCGGCGTAGTAGATATGAGCCGGCTGGAGGGTTTTTAAATACCGGCGTTAGACTGAATATGGACGCATCCTCAGCCTTGAGGGAACTTCACCTTGCTGCTTGCTGTAACATGGATCGCCCGCAGAGGGGGCATGCCAGAGAAGGGTTAGACAGAGTTGTGAAACGCTCAGGACCTGGCGGGGTTATTTGCGGATATTTCTCAGGAACTTCGGAGTGTTCAACCCCCGTTCGAGTACATAACTGATGTAATACTGCATCAGCATTTCCATTTCCTGGTTGACGGCCCCGTCCGGCTGGGCCCGGCGGGCATCGGAAAAGGCACTGCGCTGGAAATGGCGCAGGTAGCGCAGGGCTTCTTTCGAGACAGGCAGCAGCCCTGAGGTGCCGCGCCCGCATGCGGGGCAGACGACTCCCCCTCCGGCGGCCGAAAAGTACTGGTCCTCGGCCTGGATTTCCTCCCCGCACAATACGCATTGGGTCAGGTCCGGGCGGAAGCCGGTCAGGTCGAGCAGTCGAATCTCGTAGTACCGGATCACCACCAGGGGGTCGGCATCGGGCTCGGACAGGCGCAGCAGGCTGTCGCGGTACAGGTTGAACAGGGAAACATTTTCGCCCTCTTCATAGGTGAATTTATCGAGCAGTTCGGCGATGTACGAGGCGTAGCCGAGCATGGCCAGGTCGTCCCGCAGGGTCAGGTGGGCGTCGATGGTTTCCGCCTGGGTGACGATCGGCATCGACTTGCTTTTGGCGAGCTGCAGGCTGACGTGGGTAAAGGGTTCGAGGTGCCCGGCACGGCGCGAGCGGATTTTACGGACCCCTCGCGCCACGGCCCGCAGCTTGCCCTGCTGGCGGCTGAACAGGGTGACGATGCGGTCGGCCTCGCCGCTGTTGGTGTGCTTGATGACGATCGCTTCGACGCGGAAGGAGCGGAATTCGCGCGGCATAATTTCCTGGGTGTGCCCGGAGCTTCCGGTGCAGAAGAATTATAGCGGAGGAAGTCTTTTTCGAAGCCTTTTGCGCATAGCCATTTAAGGCTTTTCGGTTTGGCTTTTCAAAAAGGAAGACCGTTCAGGTCCAGATCGCCCTGCGGCCAGTCGAAATCGGCCGGGTAGATCATCTTGGCTTCCCCGGGCCATGGGTCTGCGCCGGGATCCTCTCGGCTCTGCGAGTTGACCCATTCGTTCGAGATCACCCGGGCGCCCATTTGCTCGTAATAATCCGGGCGCTCGGTCTGCCACAGCGCGACCGGAAATTCTCCCCGATCCACCTGGTCGAACAACCGCCGCATCACACGTGTGCCCAGTCCCTTGCCGCGTTGCCCATCCGCAACGCACACTCCCATCACTGCGCCAACCTGCAGGTTGCCATCCTTTGTCAGGATGTCACGGCCAAACATCCCGGCATGAGCGACCGGCTTTGAACCATGCCAGAGGATCGCTCGATACATTTCGATCCCGGCTTCAAGCCGCGCTGCTTCGCGCGCCAAAAATTGGGCTTCCGGGTTCTCAGCCGGCCAATCCCCTCCCGGGAAGCAGTCCAGCAGCATCCCCAGCAGGTCGGATACCTGGCTGAATTCCAGATCAGCCAGTGTCACCAGTTCGATGGGGGACCAGACCGGCTCCCAGGTCTGGTACAGTGCCAGGTCGCCCTCCTTGCCATCCGAATAAAAAGACCCCCGGACCGCAAAACCGCAGCGCTGCGCCATTTTCTCGAGCGCCTCTTCCTGGTACAGATGGACGTAGCGGTAACCGCGGCCGCCGCGCCGCCAGTCGAGCAAGTAATCTTCGGGGTCCAATTCCTCTGGTGTCAGGTCCAGCCTTTCCCAGGGCACGATCCGTTCCTGCAGGCGCGGGCTGTTGTCGAACTGCCAGGTTGAGAAGATCAGCCTGCCGCCGGGCAGCCCCTTGGGCGGCAACAGCATCCGGCGGACTTTCAGCAGCGTATGGGTGAGCAGGGCCGGCGGCAGATGGTGGAAAGCGGCGAAGGCGCAAACCACATCGTACGGGCCCGTCAGGCTCGCATCCCATCCCCGTTCTGCCAGGTCAGCCTGGAAAAAGGTGGCCTGTGCGTCCCCCTCGGCCCCCTTGCGTGCGGCTGCCAGCAGCTCGGAGCTGAAATCCAGGCCAGTATACGCACCGAGATGGCCTTCGGCGAGCAGTGCGCGGCGGAAACCACCGTTTCCGCAACCGATGTCCAGAATTCGAGCCTGCGGGTCCAACTCAGCCGCCAGGCGGGCAACGCCGGGCTGCACCCGCTGGCGGGTGGCGTCAAATTCGCCTGCGAACTGCTGGTAAAATTGACGGTTGATGGAAATCAGGCGTGCAAGGACTTCCTCTTTCACGCCGAAATTATAGTAGCTTCTCATGTTCTCCGAAAAAAAATTTCAGGCCCAGCAAGAGTCCTGGTGGCAGGCCCGCAAGTTCACGCCGCAGAAAATGGCGCTGGCAAGGCTGGCGTTGCTGGATGTGCGCGCCGGGATGCCGGTCTTTGAGGCCATCAAGCGCCACCCGATCCGGGAGGCGGGCGGGGGCTATATCGGCAAGCAATTCCTGGTCGCTGCGTATCGCCAGATGGTCGAAGCGGGGGAGATCGAGGCTGACCGGAGCCTGCTTGAAAAGATCCGCATGAAGCCCATGCGCACGCTTTCCGGGGTGACCACCGTCACTGTACTGACCAAGCCTTACCCGTGCCCCGGAAAGTGCATATTCTGCCCGACCGACGTACGCATGCCCAAAAGCTACCTGCCGGACGAACCCGGCGCTATGCGGGCCCTGCAACACAATTTCGACCCTTACATCCAGGTGCGGGAGCGGCTGCAGGCCCTGCACGCCATCGGGCACCCGACCGAGAAGATCGAACTCCTGATCCTGGGAGGCACCTGGGATTCCTACCGGCGGGACTACCAGGAGTGGTTCGTCCTGCGCTGCTTCCAGGCAATGAACGGAACAGGTGGAGACGGCCCCGAGGAGCCGCCGGATAAAGGCCCCCAATCCCGGTTTGACGAAGCCTTGCGGGTGGAGCAGCGGGCCAACGAGCGGGCGCGCCACCGCAACGTCGGGTTGGTCATCGAGACTCGCCCGGATCACGTGGACCCTGACGAGATCGCCTGGCTGCGCCATCTGGGGGTCACCAAGGTACAGATGGGCGCCCAGAGCTTCGATGACCGGATCCTGGCCCTCAACCGCCGCGGGCACAGCGCGACGGATACCTGGCTGGCAGCCGCTCTGTTGCGCGCGGCCGGTTTCAAAATTGTGCTGCATTGGATGCCCAACCTGCTTGGTGCCACGGCGGATTCCGACCGGGATGATTTTGCCCGCATGTGGCAGGGCTACTGCCCGGATGAAATCAAAATTTACCCCAACCAGCTGCTGGAAAATGCGGAATTGTACGAATACTGGCAGCGCGGCGAATTTAAACCCTACAGCACGGACACGCTGGTCGACTTGATCGCCGGGATCAAGCCCACCATCCCCCCCTACGCCCGGGTCAACCGGGTGATCCGCGATATCCCATCGACCAATGTGGTGGCCGGCAACCGCCGCACAAGCCTGCGGATGGACGTGCAGGAGGAACTGCGCCGCCGCGGCGAACGCTGCCGGTGTGTGCGCTGCCGCGAAGTGCGCAAATCCCGGATCGAACCGGAACGTCTCCAGCTGCAGAATCTCGTCTACCAGGCCGGCTGGGCAGAAGAGCATTTCCTTTCTTTCGTCACCCAAGAGGACCGGCTGGCGGGCTTTCTCCGGCTCTCGCTGCCGGGCCCCGAGTCCCCTGACCTGGGCCTGCCCGACCTGAACGGGGCTGCCCTGGTGCGCGAGGTCCACGTTTATGGCCAGTCGCTGAAGGTGGGGGCGGCGCGGGAGGGCGCTGCGCAGCACATCGGCCTGGGGACCAGGCTGCTGGAGCGAGCCGAGGAGCTGGCCTGCGAGCGCGGCTTTGCCCGCATTGCCGTGATTTCGGCGGTCGGCACGCGCCGCTATTACGAAGCCCGCGGCTATCGGCCGGGGGCGCTGTACCACGTAAAAACACTGTCCCGGATGAGGGGATGATCGATCCGACCGGCAGCCGCTTCTCTAAAAATATTTCCAACCGGGAGTACGAAAACCTGCTGCGCGAAGGCATCCTGGCTGTCAAGGATGGGCGCCTTGCCCTGGCCAGGCGCCTGTTGAACCGCGCTGCGGCCCAAAATCCCCAGGACGCGCGGGTGTGGCTGTGGCTCTCAGGAACGACGGAGGACTCCCAGGAACGCCGCCTTTTGCTGGAAAAAGCGGTCGGCGCAGACCCACACAACGCTGCGGCCCGCAAAGGGCTTGCAATGCTGGAAAAGCATCCGGAACTGGATCGGTTCGACCCGGCCGTCCCTCAGGGGGGTGAGCACCTGGCTGGCGCGGAGAGGATTTCTCCCGAAGAGCCGCTGCCCGCAGGGACCCAAACCTTTGAATGCCCGAAGTGCGGCGGGCGGATGCGATTCGAACTGGGGGAAAACGATCCGGTTTGCGAATCCTGCGGTTTCGTGCAGTCGACCGGGAAGGAGCTGGCCGCGGATGATGCCGAGGCTCCGATCGTTCATGTCATGCACCAACCCCGGGGCCATACCTGGGCAGCATCCCGGCACGAAGTGGTGTGCGAAAAGTGCGGAGCGCATCGCATGGAAGAACCGGGCCGGAAAACTTCGAGCTGCCCGTACTGCGGTTCCAACCAGATGATCGATTCAACGGAATTGAAGGAACTGCTCGATCCCCAGGTGATCGCCTTGTTCCGGCTTGACAGCAGTGAGGCGCATGACCGGGCCCGGGAATGGCTCAGCACCGGCCTGTTCGCCCCCGACGATCTCCAGGAGCAGGTGAAAAAGATGGCGCTTCGTCCGGCCTACTATCCCTTCTGGACGTTTGACGGATCCGTGGAGATCAGCTGGTCGGCGGACGTGCGCGAACCGGGCAGCCGCGGGGCGTATGGCCGCCAGTTGTGGCAGTACATGGATGGTGTGGTGGTGGAGTTTTTTGATGACATCCTGGTTTCGGGGGTGTCCGCGCTCGGCTGGGATGAGGTGGCCGGGATCGAGCCGTTTAATCTGAAAGATGTGATCGCTTTCGAACCGGAACACCTGGCCGGATGGCCTGCCATGTACTACGACCTGCCCCTTTCGGAAGCTTCTCTGCTGGCGCGCCAGCGCGTGATCCAAAAGCTTCGCCCGCGGATCCGGCAGCAGGTAGCCCCAGGTATGGAGTCTCGCAACGTCCAGATCGGGGGCGGCAACTGGAGCGGGGTGACATTCAAGCACGTGCTGCTCCCGATTTGGATCGGGACCTACACGTACCAGGGGGAATCATACCGGGTGCTGGTGAACGGTCAAACCGGAAAGGTGGGCGGCGAAAAGCCGCGGGACTGGGTCAAGCAGATCGGGATCTGGCTGATCGTCCTGCTCCTGGGCCTCGGTCTGTTCTGGCTGATCGCCTGGTTGGCCTGGAATTTCGGACCGGGCCTCCTGGAATCGCTATCCTGAACGCCGCCATCGATTGAATAATTTAGGACAAAACGGTAAATTTTTCAGGGTACCTGTCGGGGCCAGAACCCGGCTGTAGGGCTTATAATTTTTTTAGTTTTGAATGAGAACAACCGAATGGAGGAAAATTGTGACTGATTTTGGATTTCCCAGCAAATACGGGCTGGCAAACCATGGGCTCAAGAACCTGGGCCCGGTACATTGGACATTGCCGATGGCGGCACTGCTGGAGAAAGCGGTCCAGCGGGGGGAAGGAATCATGGCGGAGCCGGGGACTTTTGTCACCAAGACGGTGCCGCATACGGGCCGATCCCCGAATGACAAGTTCACCGTCCAGATCGATGGGGAGACCGACGATATCTGGTGGGGAAAGGTGAATGTGCCTATCTCGGAGAAAAATTTTGAGCGCCTGCACCTGCGGGTGCGGGGGTTTTTCCAGGGACGGGAGGTCTTCGTGCGCGATGCCGCGGCCGGTGCGCATCCCGATTACCAGCTGCCGATCCGCGTCGTCAACCAGAACGCATGGCAAAACCTGTTTTCACACCACATGTTCCTGCGCCTGCCGAATGACGCACTCTCCGAGCACATCCCCGAATTTACCGTTCTCAACGCACCCGATTGCAAAGCCGAGCCTGCCGAGGACGGTACCAACTCCGAAACCTTCGTAGTTGTTAACTTCAAGAAGCGGCTGATCCTGATCGGGGGCACAAAATATGCCGGGGAGATCAAGAAATCGATTTTTACGGTCATGAATTACCTCCTGCCGAGGAAAGGGGTCATGGCGATGCACTGTTCGGCGACCGTCGGGCCGGAAGGGGATTCGGCGCTTTTCTTCGGCCTTTCCGGGACTGGTAAGACCACGCTTTCTTCGGATCCGGAGCGCGGCCTGGTCGGGGACGATGAACACGGCTGGGGGGATGACGGGATTTTCAATTTCGAGGGCGGCTGCTACGCCAAAACCATCTCCCTCAGCCAGGAATACGAGCCGATCATCTGGAACGCAACCCACCAGTACGGCTCGATCCTGGAGAATGTGGTTTACGATGACCGCACGCGTTCCTATGATTTTGATGACGGCTCGATTACCGAAAATACCCGTGTGGCGTATCCGATCTATCGGGTCGACAATTACGTCCCCAGTGGCCGTGCGGGCCACCCGAAGAATATTTTCTTCCTGACGGCGGACGCCTTTGGGGTGCTTCCCCCGATTTCGAAACTGACCAAGGAACAGGCCATGTACTGGTTTATCTCCGGATACACCTCCAAACTGGCCGGGACCGAACGGGGCGTCAAGGATCCGCAGCCCAACTTCTCAGCCTGTTTCGGGGCTCCATTTCTGCCCCTGCACCCGAAGGTGTATGCTGAGCTGTTGGGAGAAAAAATCGTGGAGCATAGCGCCAACGTTTGGCTGGTCAACACCGGCTGGACCGGCGGCCCTTATGGTGTCGGGCAGCGCATGCACCTGCCGCACACGCGTGCCATGGTGCGCGCCGCCCTGGACGGTAGCCTCGATAGCACACCAACCCGGAGCGAGCCCTTCTTCGGCCTGTCCATTCCGGAACATTGCCCGGACGTCCCCGAAAAAGTGCTCGACCCGCGCGGCACCTGGGCGGATCCCTCCGCTTACGATGAGCAGGCCCGCAAGCTGGTCGCCCGCTTTGAAGCCAATTTCGAACAGTACCAGGGTGAGGTTTCGGAGGCGATCGTCCACGCCGGCCCGACGCTGGCCCGCCTGCAGGCCTGAAAGCCGGAAATGAAATCCGATTTCATCTGGGTCAACGGTGAAATGGTCCCCTTTCGGGAGGCCACCGTTCACATCCTGAACCCTACGATGCATTACGGGCCTGGGGTGTTTGAAGGCATCCGCTGTTACGCCGCCGAAACCGGGCCAGCCGTTTTTCGCCTTCAGGACCACCTGCAGCGTTTTATCGACAGCATCCATATCCTCGGTTTTGAAAAGCTGCCGTACAGCCTGGCCGACCTCCGGCGGGCGGTCCACCGCACTATCCGCAGGAACGGGTTCGGCGAATGCTACATCCGTCCGTTCATGTACCTGGAGGGGCCGCTCGGGTTGAATCTGGACGCCTCGGCGCCGGTCGTGGCGATCGCGGCCTGGCAGTGGGATACCTACCTCGGGCGGGAGGCCCTGGAACGGGGTGCGCGCATGCTGGTATCTTCCTTCACAAGAATGCATGCCAATGCCAGCATGACCAAAGCGAAAATCAGCGGGCAGTACACTAATTCGATGCTGGCCAGAACGCTCGCACTGCGCCTGGGCTATGATGAAGCCATCCTGCTGGATGCGGACGGGTTTGTGGCTGAAGGCAGTGGAGAAAACCTGTTTCTGGTGCGGGGCGGGCGGATCTTCACCCCGCCGCTGGCCAATGTTTTGGCGGGTATTACCCGCAGCAGCGTGATCACCCTGGCGATGGACCTTGGTTATGGGGTCATCGAGGAGCGGATTTCGCGCGACCAGCTGTATGTCGCCGATGAGGTGTTTGTCTGCGGCACCGCCGCAGAAGTCGCACCCGTGCGGGAGATCGATACCCGCACGATCGGCAATGGCTCCCGTGGGCCGGTCACCGCCCGCATCCAGGATGCGTTTTTTGAAACGGTGCGCGGCCGGGGGGAGCGGTCCGCTGCCTGGCTGGACCCCGTTCCCAGGGAGATTGCGGCGACCGGGTAGCCTGGATTTCGGCGGACATGCCTGAATACGAGGATGAACTTCACCCGCGCCTGCGGCGCTGGATCAACCCGCGGCAGCGGGGTACGACAACCGACCGCCTGCGCCGCAGGCGGTTCCAGGTTTTCCTCGACTTTGTAGCTGACCTGCCGCGACCGCTGCGGATCCTGGATCTTGGGGGGGAAGAGGTTTTCTGGCGCAGGATGGGCCTGACGGATCCCGGCCAGGTCCGGGTCACGCTGCTCAACCGGTACCCGGTCCCGGTGCAATTGGACGGTTTCTCCGCACACCTGGGGGACGCCACAGCGATGCCAGAGTTCGCGGGCGAGTCGTTTGATATCGTTTTTTCAAACTCCGTCATCGAGCATGTCGGGAAATGGGAGGCACAGCAGCGGATGGCGGATGAAACCATGCGGGTGGGAAGGCGCTATTTCGTTCAAACCCCGAACCGGTATTTCCCGCTCGAGCCCCATTTTCTTCTGCCTTTTTTTCAGTTTTACCCGCTGTGGCTGCGGGTGTGGTTGATGCGGCGCTTTCACCTCGGCTGGTACCGGCCTATCCCTGACCTGGAGGTAGCCCGCAGGCATATCCTGGCGCACCGCCTGCTGAGCAGGGCAGAACTGGTAGCGCTCTTTCCAGGTTGTCGCATCTACGAGGAAAAAGTCGCGGGCCTGACCAAATCGCTGGCTGCCATGGGTTCCAATAAGAAAATAATAATTGGGGGGTAAAATTAACCCCTGTACCGGCGTCTAACCGTAGCGGAAGAAAAACAATTGGGTTATTGAGGAAAAAATGTCATTTGAAACCAAAAATAGTACAGATTCCGGGCTGGAAGTAAAAGGGCCTTACAAAGTTTTGATTCTGGGCGGCGGGCCGACCGGCCTCTCCGCGGCGCTGTATGCTGCCAGGGCGGAATTGCAGCCGCTGGTGCTGACCGGCATGCAGCTCGGGGGGCAGGTGGCCATCACACACATCGTGGAAAATTATCCCGGCTTCCCGGATGGGGTTGGAGGGCCGGAACTCGTCGAACTGTTTCAAAAACAAGCCGAGCGTTTCGGCGCCAAAATCGAGTTCGACTCTGCGGTGGAGGTCGACTTCTCCAGCTGGCCTTTTCGGGTCACCGGATACAGCGCTGAGTACCTGGCTGAAACGGTGATCATCGCCACGGGGGCCAACCCGCGCAAGCTTGAAATCCCGGGTGAAGAAGCCTTCACCGGCCGTGGGGTCTCATATTGCGGCACCTGTGACGGATGGTTCTTCAAGGAAAAAGACGTCGTGGTGGTCGGCGGGGGGGACAGCGCGCTGGAAGAAGGCAATTTTCTGACTCGATTTGCGAATAAGGTGACGATCGTGCACCGCCGCGATGAACTGCGTGCCGGGGCGATTCTCCAGAAGCGGGCCTTCGACAACCCCAAGATAGAATTTATTTGGGATACAGTGGTTTCGGAAATCACCGGCAACGGGGAGGTCCAGACCGCTCTCCTGGAAAACATTAAGACCGGGGAGAAAACCGAATTTAAGACCGACGGTGTCTTTATCTTCATCGGACACACCCCCAACACCCAGTTTTTCGAGGGCCAGCTCGAGATGGATGAAAACGGCTACCTGTTGGCCAACCGTTTTATGGAAACCAACATACCGGGCGTTTTCGCAGCCGGGGAGGTTGCCGATCCGCATTTCAGGCAGGTGATCACCTCCGCCGGCATGGGCGCGGCAGCAGCCATGCAGGCCAACCGGTGGCTAGAAGATCAGGAATTGGAACCGGCCGCTGAAATGGAAGAGGCCTGAAAGCGGCGACATCCGGCCCGTCGACTGAATTTTCAAGCCCCCCGCCAGACCGGGGGGCTTTTGCCGTTTCGGGCTGAATCCGCCTGGAAACCTCACAATGATATAATTCTTTAAATCACAAATGACGCACAACCCAAGACGGGTTGGCGATAATCCCAAATAGTATGGAGAACAAAATGGCGAACTTCAAAGTATCCATCGTTGGCGCCGGTATGACCGGCGCGACGGCGGCGCATTGGCTTGCCGAGCTTGAGCTGGCGGAAATTGTATTGGTCGATATCGTCGAGGGCATGCCCCAGGGCAAGGCCCTCGATTTATTAGAGGCCATGCCCGTGATCGGGAAGGATGTCTCGGTGACCGGGACCAACGATTATGCCGACACCGCCGGTTCGGATATTGTGGTCATTACCGCCGGCATGCCCCGGAAACCGGGGATGAGCCGCGACGACCTGCTCAAGATCAACACCGATATCGTCGCGACCGCCACCCGGGAAACGCTAAAAGGTTCACCCGATGCGATCTACATCATCCTCACCAATCCGCTGGACGTGATGTGCTATGTGGCCTGGAAAACCAGCGGCCTGCCTGCGCACCGGGTGGTCGGGCAAGCAGGCATTCTGGATTCCGCCCGCATGCGCGCCTTTGTGGCCATGGAAACCGGGATCAGCGTCCAAAACATCCACTGCTACGTGCTGGGCGGCCATGGGGACAGCATGGTGCCGCTGACCCGCCATTCCAATATCGCCGGCGTGCCGCTTGAGGATTTCCTGCCGCAGGACAGACTGGCGGCAATCGTGGAGCGTACCCGCAAGGGGGGTGGAGAGATCGTCGGGCTGCTGAAGACCGGCAGTGCGTTTTACGCCCCTTCGGCTGCCATCGTGCAGATGGTGGAAGCGATACTCAAAGATAAGAAACTGGTCGTGCCTTGTGCCGCCTACATGGAAGGGCAGTACGGGCTGGAAGGATTCTTTTTCGGCGTTCCAACCTTGCTCGGGCGGAAAGGGGTCGAAAAGATCGTCGAATACGACCTTTCCGCAGAGGAAATGGATGCCTTGAAAAAATCCGCCGAAGGCGTCCAGGCCAACACTGCAGAACTATCCCTTTAGAAGAACGGAGAACAAGAATGAAAGATACACTGTCCCTGACCGATAACCGGACCGGCCAATCCTACGAGATCCCGATCCAGGACGACACCATCAATGCAATGCATCTGCGACAGATCAAAGTGAAAGAAGATGATTTCGGCATGATGAGCTACGATCCGGGGTTTAAAAACACCGCTTCGACGCGCTCATCCATCACTTACATCGACGGCGACAAAGGGGTCCTGGAATACCGCGGGTATCCGATCGAACAGCTGGCCGAGAATTACAACTTCCTTCAGGTGGCCTACCTGGTTAAGTACGGCGAACTGCCCGATGATGACCAGTATGCCAAGTGGGAATACGATGTGCTTCATCACACTTTCCTGCACGAAAACCTGAAGAACCTGATGCATGCCTTCCGGTACGACTCCCACCCGATGGGGATGTTCATCAGTTCGGTTTCCGCGCTTTCCACGTTCTATCCGGAAGCGCGCGATATCCACGACCCCGCGGTGCGCTACAAGCAGATCGTTCGGCTGGTGGCCAAAGTGCCCACCATCGCGGCCTTTTCCTACCGCCACTCCCGCGGCCTGCCTTTTGTCTACCCGGACAACGACCTGTCCTACACCGGGAATTTCCTCAATATGCTCGATAAAATGACCCAGGTCAAATACGAGCCCAACCCGGTGCTTGAGCGCGCTCTGGACGTGCTCTTTATCCTGCACGCCGACCATGAACAGAACTGCGGAACGGCGACGATGCGGGTGATTGGTTCCGCGCATACAGACCCGTTCTGTGCTGTCGCCGGTGCGGCCAGCGCCCTGTACGGGCCGCTCCACGGTGGGGCCAATGAAGCGGTGCTGCGCATGCTCCTGGAGATCGGCGACGTAAAGAACGTCCCTGAATTTGTCAATCAGGTCAAAAACCGCGAGCGCCTGCTGATGGGGTTCGGCCACCGGGTGTATAAGAATTACGACCCGCGCGCCCGTATCATCAAGCAGGTTGCTGAAGAGGTCTTCGAAGTCACCGGCCGCAATCCGCTCCTCGATATCGCCGTGGAGCTGGAGCGCATCGCCCTGGAAGATGAATTCTTCGTGGAACGCAGCCTGTATCCCAACGTGGATTTCTATTCGGGGATCATCTACCAGGCCATGCGCTTCCCGGTCTCGATGTTCCCGGTGCTCTTCGCCATCCCGCGCACGATCGGGTGGCTCAGCCAGTGGGAAGAGCTGCTGGCGGACGATGAGCAGAAAATCGCGCGGCCGCGCCAGATTTACACCGGCGAGCGTGGACGGCAGGTCCCTGGCTGAGTCGACGGGGGGCTTCAATGCATAAACGCGAGTTGCCCCGATAATAAGCTGTAACCCGATGGAGCGGGCGCAAGCCCGCTCTTTTGTTATAATCGCCCTCCTTATGCCCAAGAAGATCCTGATCGTCGAGGATGAGCCTTCCCTTCAGGAAACGCTCGTCTACACGCTCGAAAACCACGGATACCGGGTCCGCTCGGCCGGGGACGGGGAGAAAGCGCTGGCGATAGCCCGCTCTTTTCGTCCTGAGCTCGTGATCCTGGACCTGATGCTGCCCGTCCTCGATGGCGTCGAGGTCTGCCGCATCCTGCGCCAGGAGACCAATGTCCCGATCCTGATGCTCACCGCCAGGGACGGTGAGATCGATCGCGTCCTGGGTCTCGAAATCGGCGCTGACGATTACATGACCAAACCCTTCTCGATGCGCGAGCTGCAGGCCCGCGTCAAAGCGCTCCTGCGGCGGGTCCGGCTGGATCAGGAGGACGCCGAAAGCAGCGGAGAGAGCGACCCGGACCGAAAAATCTGGACCTTCGGCAACATGACCCTGGACCTGACCCGCCACGAGCTGCAGCTGGACGGCGAGCCGGTCACTTTGAAGCCAAAAGAGTTTGAACTTCTGGTCTACCTGGCACGGCACCAGGGTCAGGTGCTGTCGCGCGAGCTGATCATGGAATCTGTCTGGGGCTGGGACTTCACCGGCGGCAGCAGGACTGTCGATGTCCACGTCCGCTGGCTGCGTGAAAAAATTGAGCCGGATCCCGGCAAGCCGGCCCGCATCCTGACCTTGCGTGGAGCGGGATACCGGTTTGAGGGGTAGGCATGTTTCGCAGCATCCGCTGGCGAATCTCCGTCCCCTTCGCCGTGATCATCATTCTGGCGATGCTGACTCTGGGGGGCATTCTGTCGGTCCAGGGCCGGCGCTTCCTGATTGAAAAAACCCAGGAGAGATTGTTTGCCGAGACCCAGCTGCTGGCGGGCCTGCTGGAAGACCAGCCTTTCACAGAGGAGAACGCGCCATCGCTGGATGCCCTCGCCAGGTCCTGGTCGGCCGATCTGGGTGTGCGAGTGACCCTGATCGACAGCCAGGGCCGCGTACTGGGGGAATCGGACGAGGACCGCAGCCTGATGGACAACCACGCCGGCCGCCCAGAAGTGATCGGGGCCCGCACGGCCGGACAGGGCTCGAGCATCCGTTTCAGCAGCACCCTTGGTCTGGATATCATTTATGTTGCACTTCCGCACTCCCTCAGCGGTGGGGTGATCCGACTTTCCATCCCGCTAGACCGGGTGGACTCGGATATCGCAGCCTTGAACCGGGTGATCTACATCGCTACGGCGATCGCTGCAGTGCTGGTGCTGGCTGTCGCCGTGGTTGTTTCCGGACGCACCACCCGGCCGCTGATGGAACTGACGGCCGCCTCGCGCCGCATCTCCGCCGGCGAACTCGGCACACGCCTGGCCCCGACCTCAAGGGACGAAGTCGGCGAACTGGCCCACGCCCTGAACCGCATGTCGCTCCGGCTGCGCAACCAGATCGACGCCCTGGATGCTGAGCGGGAAAAGCTTGCGGCCATTCTTCAGCAGATGTCCAGCGGGGTGGTGCTGGTCGATGAAGAAGGCAGCATTGTGCTCTTCAACCGGGCGGTGGAGGAGATCTTTGGGATCCTCGAATCCCAGGCTGTAGACCGCTCGCTGGTGGAAACCTTTCGTCATTTCCGCATCGTCGAAGCCTGGCAGTCAGCCCGGCGGGATCATGAGGTCCAAATCATTAACCTGGAACTGCCTCATCGCAGCAAATCGCTGCAGCTGATCGCCGCACCTTTGCGCGGCGTGCTGACCGGGAACACGCTGCTGATCTTTCAGGACCTCACCCGTCTGCGCCAGTTGGAAACCATCCGGCAGGATTTCATCAGCAATATTTCCCACGAACTCCGCACGCCACTGGCCTCCCTGAAAGCACTGACCGAAACCCTGCTGGACAGCGCGCTAGATGACCCTCCGGCAGCACGCCATTTCCTCTCCCGAATTGAGATCGAGGTCGACTCCCTTTCGCTGATGGTGCTCGAGTTGTTGGAGCTTTCCCGCATCGAATCGGGACGCGTGCCGCTGGAGTTCAAAACCGTCCGGCCGGGTGACCTGGTCGAAATGGCCGTCGAGCGGCTGCTGTTGCAGGCTGAGCGGGGGGGGATCGAAGTCGTGGTCGATGTGGCCCCCGACCTGCCGAGCGTGCGCGCCGATCCCCCCCGCCTGCAGCAGGTATTGATGAACCTGCTGCACAATGCCATTAAATTCACTCCTTCCGGTGGGCGGATTGAGATCGGCGCGCGCCAGTCTGGGGGGGATCCGTCGGCAGCGGGGATCGAGAGGATCGAATTCCGAGTGTGCGATACGGGGGTGGGTATCCCCGCGGACGACTTGCCGCGCATTTTTGAACGCTTTTACAAGGCGGACCGGGCACGCTCAGGCGGCGGAACAGGATTGGGCCTGGCGATCGCCAGGCATCTCGTGGAAGCCCACCGGGGGAAGATCTGGGCGGAGAGCCGGTTCGGCCAGGGCAGCC
>JBFKII010000071.1:0-15198 GCA_041632295.1 Anaerolineales bacterium
AAAGCCTTCCAAAAAGGCCCGCTGGCCGGTGTGGAGATCACCGACGAGGATTTTGCCTGGGCGAGGCAGCGCTATTACCAGATGATGGGCTGGGATCCGCAGACGGGGGTCCCTGGGCCTGAACGCATGCTCGAGCTGGGGCTGCCGGACCTGCTGCCCGATTTGGAATAACCCGCGACTGAGCGTTTGGCGATAAACTTTGGTCCAGGGCAACTTTATTGCTTCAGCCAAAATTACAGGGCGACACTTCAATCAGTGGTTGTACCACCTAGTGGGAAGAAAAGCACCGGCCTCGAAAATGCGCTGACCCTTTTTTAATGCAAGTTGCATGTTGCAAGTTGCACGTTGCACTTCAAAGGTTTATGAAGATTTTTCCTGCCGGCGGCAAATCATGATCGACCCCCAGGTGAACCAATACTACACAGGGCGCGTCGAGCCGATCTACCGCTCGATCTCCGGTTCGATCCTGCACCTAGGCATCTTTGAAAAAGAGACCGATACCTACCTGGAATCCAAGTCCCGCACCAAGCCTTTCCTTGCCGGTCACCTGGAGATCCGCCCGGGAGCGCGCTTGTTGGACCTGGGCAGTGGTTACGGCGATGCCGCTCGCTACCTGGCTTCACGCTTCGACTGCCGCCCGATCGCATTGAACCTTGTCCACGTGCAGAATGTCTTCGCCCGTGACCAGAACCGCCAGCTGGCCAGCCGCTATCCAGTCCTCGTGGTGGAGGGCGATTTTTCCCACGTGCCACTTACCGCCCGCTCGCTGGACGTGGTCTGGAGCCAGGAGGCTCTGCTGCATGCCCCCGACCGCAGGGCGGTTCTTTGCGAGGCCGCGCGCGTGCTCCGGAGAGGCGGCAGTCTCCTTTTCACCGACATCCTGCAGACCGGGCCGATGGCGCCAGGGGAAGCTGAGAAGATTTATGAAAGGGTCCATGTGCGCTCCCTTGGCACGGTCCCCGGTTACCGGGCGGACCTGGCAGCCAGCGGGCTGGTCGAGGAGCGCTTCATCGACCTGTCCGAACACCTGCCGATTTATTACCAGAAGTTATCCGAACACCTGGCCGGCAACCGGGCTCGCATCGAGGCCGCAGTCGGCGCCGAATATGTCGAGTACACCCTGCAGGCGCTCGGGCGCTGGGTGCGCGCCGGCAAGGAAGGGAAGCTCGGCTGGGCTATGTTCCTGGCGAGGAAACCATGAACCCTACGATCGATTCCATTCAGATCCACCATTACCGCCTGCCCCTGGACCCGCCTTTTCTGGCGGCCTGGGACCCGCGCCCGCGCACCAGCCTGACTGCCACCCTGGTGCGGGTGCGGGCCGGAGATTTTGAGGGCGTCGGATCCGGGGATGCCATGCTGGGCTTCGCCGGGCACGAATACCTTTTCCTGGGCCAGGACCCGTTTGCGATCGAGCGCCACGTCCGCCTTCTCGAGGCTCTGCAGTTCAACTACGGCCGCATGTGGCCGCTGGAGATCGCCCTGTGGGACCTGATGGGCAAGATCAGCGGGCAGCCGCTTTGGAAACTGCTCGGAGGTGAGCGTGGCGAGGTGCCAGTCTACGCTTCGACCGGGGTTCGCCTGGATCCGGCGGCGCGCGCCAGCATGGCAGCCGAATTGAAAGCGGCCGGCTTCCCGGCGTTGAAAATCCGCTTTCACGCCTCCAATCCCGCCGACGATGTCCCCATCGCCCGGGCTGTGCGCGATGCGATTGGACCTGAAATGCACCTGCTGGTGGACGCCAACCAGGCCTGGCGCATGCCCTGGGACAGCGCCCCCCACTGGGACTTGAAAACCGCCTTATGGGTGGCGGACGCTCTCTCGGAGGTGGGCGCCTACTGGCTGGAGGAGCCGCTCCACCGGCATGATTACCGCGGGCTGGCCGAGCTTCGAAGCCGCACCAATGTCCGCATCGCCGCCGGAGAAGGCAACCGTGAATTCGGCGAGTTCCGCGAATACCTGCGCCACGGCTCGCTGGACGTCTACCAACAGGACGTCGCCTGGAGCACCGGAATCCTGCGCGCCCGCCAGCTGGCGGCGGAGGTCCAGGCACACAGCGCCTTGTACTCGCCACACACCTGGGGAGATGGGCTGGTGCTGCTGGCCAACCTGCAGGTCGCTGCGGCCGTCTCACAGGCTCCATTTATTGAATTCCCCTTCGACCCTCCCACCTGGACTCCCGAACGCCGCGATTATGTCCTGCCAGAGCCGATCCGGGCTGTGAACGGGATGGTGACCCTGCCGGACGGGCCAGGCCTTGGAGTGGAGATCGATTGGGGTTTGCTGGAGGAATTTCAAATCAGTAAGGGTACAATGGAATAAAGAATAATGAGTAATGAGTAAAGAGTAATGAGTAAAAAGGAAAATACCGCAACTACTGACTCATCCTCTCCGATCACCACTCCATTACTTTATTACTTTATTACTCCATTACTTTATTCCTTTATTACCCCATCACCCCCTCACCCCGCTCATCCCACCCCACCCCAAGGATCTCCATGACAATCCGACGCGATAAACGAATCCTCGGCCAGCGCAACTCCATGCTCGAAAAGGGCATCGATTTTGCCAAGTTTCGCCGGGACCGCCTGGAGAAGATCCAGCGAGAAATGGCGGCCCGGGACTATGGCGCTCTATTGCTGACCGATACGATCAATATCCGCTACGCCACCGGCGTCAGCGTGATGCCGCTCTGGACCGCAGTCAACCTGGCACATTACGTCCTGGTGCCGGTGGAAGGCAGCCCGGTGATTTTCGAATACGACGCAGCCCGATTTCGCGCCGAAGATTTCTTCCCCGACGTGCGTCCGACGCATTATTGGAGCTCTCGCTTTGCCGACCACCTTGCGCCGCAGGAATCCGAGAGCTGGGCGGCGGAGATCCAGGACACGCTGCGGGAATGGGGGGTGGCGGACGCCCGGCTGGGAATCGATTTCCTGGATTTCTACGGCTTCAATGCGTTGAATAACTTGGACCTTCATCTCGCCGACGCCGACGAGCCGATGGAAGCCGCCCGCATCGTGAAAAGCCTCGATGAGATCGAGCTGATGCGGCAGTCCTGTGCCATCGCGGAAGCAGCTCTGTTTGATATGGAGCAGGCCATTCGCCCCGGGATCACCGAGAACGAGCTGCTCGCCATTTTCTGGCACGGCCTGCTGGCCCGCGGCGGGGAGTGGTGCTTTACCAGATTGATCGCCTCCGGCGCCAACACCAACCCCTGGTTCCACGAAGCCGGCGCCAAAATGGTCCGCCCGGGGGACCTGGTCGGGATCGACACCGACATGATCGGCATCGAAGGCTACGCCTGCGATATCTCTCGCACCTTCCTCTGCGGGGACGACCCAACGCCGGTCCAGAAAGATGCGTACCGGGTGGCGTATGATTTCATTTATGCCACCATGGAGCTGTGCAAGCCGGGGGTCAGCTACGAAGAGTTGGCCCGCAGCATCCCATCGTTCCCAAAAGCGTATGACAAGCAAAAGTATCCCATCATCCTGCATGGCATCGGCACCGACGACGAACCCCCCTTCATCCCGTTTATCGGGGATGAGGGTGGCAGCAAGAAAATCATGCCGCAAGGTGAATTCAAGGAGAACATGGTGGTCAGCGTGGAGTTCTACGCCGGAGTGGTCGGGGAGCAGGATGGCGTCAAGCTGGAGGACGAGATCTGGATCACGGAGGACGGCCCGGTCATCTTGTCCCTTTATCCGTACGAACAGAAACTGCTGGACTGACCCCCGGCGAACAGGAGGGCAATATGAAAACCGTGATACTGCCGGGTTATTCACCCCACAACCTGGAGTGGGCCGATGCGATCGCAGCCAGGCTGCCAGGGGCTGAGGTACACCACTGGGCCCATTGGGAGAGCGGGGGGAACATGGATCCCCGGGCGGAGCTGACCGCCATTCAAAAACGGATAGGGGCCGGCCCGGCCCACCTGTTGGCCAAGTCGGTCGGCTGCCGGCTGGCTGCACATGTGGTCGCAAAGGTCCCTGAACGGATCGGCCGGGTGGTCTTCTGCGGCATCCCCTCAACCGGAAAGGATACGCAACAAGACTTCACTGCGGCGCTGGGAACGCTGCCGGTCGATCGATTTCTGGTGCTTCAAAACACAAACGATCCTTATGCCCGGCACGCCGAAGTGGCCGCAATGCTGGCCGCGATCGCCCCGGATTTGAAGGTGCTGCCCAGACCCAGGGACGACCACCACTACCCCTACCCGGAAGATTTCAACCAGTTTTTGAAAGACGAACAGGGAGCATGATTTCATGGCGGGACTGGATATCCTATTCCTTTCCAAAGAGAACATCGACGAACTGGAACTCGGGCTGCAGGAGGTGATGGACGCCATCGAGCTGGGGCTGAAAGCTCACGGCGAAAAAAAGGTCATCATGCCCTCCAAAGACCACCTGGCACTCGATTATCCCGAAAAGCTTTTCAATATTCTCAAGGGCTACGTCGAGCCGGTCGGGACCGCCGGGGTCAAAGTGATCGGCGATTTTCATGGCAACTATCGGCACAACCTTCCCTCGGAACTGGCCCTGATCACCCTGTACGACCCCGAGACCGGAGCGCCTTTTGCGATCGTCGACGGTACCCTGATCACCTGGATGCGCACGGGGGCGGTCACCGCGGTGGGGGCGAAGTACCTGGCCTCCGAGAAGCCACGGGTGCTCGGACACATCGGGGCGCGCGGCACCGCCTGGTACAACGTCCCTATGCTCGACCTGCTCTTCGATTTTGATGAGATTCGGGTCACCAGCCGGCGCCCCGAATCCCGCCAGCGCTTCGCTGCGGCCATGTCGGAGCAGCTGGGCAAGCGGGTGACCGTCACCGAAACCACCGAGGCGGCCGTGCGGGACGCCGACATCATCATCGACGCCTCTCGCCTGCTGCAGCACCAGATCCTGGTGCGGGATTCCTGGGTCAAGCCCGGCGCGCTGATCCAGCCGTATGGTGCCGTGCTCTCTGTAGAACCTTCCCTGCCTTTCACGGTCGACAAGATGGTGGTGGACGACTGGAACCAGTGCCAGCGATCTCAGTACGGCCAGTTTGCCGGGCTGATCCAGGCCGGAGAATTGCGCACGGAGCACATCCACGGTGAGATCGGCGAGGTCGTGGCCGGCGGTATTCCCGGCCGCCGGAGTCAGGAGGAACGCATCCTTTTCTGGCACAAGGGCTTTGCGGTCAGCGATATCATGCTCGCCCACCTGGCCTACCACAAGGCCCGATCCCGCAGCATCGGGACCGAGTTGGCCTATTATCGCGCCCCGGAAGACATGTAAGTCCGGCTGGCTGCCGGATGGGGGTACAATTTTGCCCTATGAAAAAGCTGAATTTCCACCGACCGACTGAAAAAGCGACGCTACCGGGCGGAGCGCTGGCGCTTGCAGCCCTGGCGCTGGCGGCCCTGTCCTGCGCCGGTCTGGCTACCGACCCGGCTCCCACTACCGAATCTTTGCCCGAATCGGGAAACGCCGGCCTTCTACCTACCGCAGAGACCGGCAGCGCTTCCTCCCAACCCGTAGCCCTTGGCGAGGACATCCCCATCGCAGGTGCCCTGCATATCGACGAGAACGAAACCCCCACCGATTGGAACTCTGACCCTCCTACCTCCGGGCAGCACTATGCCCGTTGGGTGCCGGCCGGCGTTTACCAGGAGCCGGTCCCGGACGGGTTCCTGGTCCACAACATGGAACACGGCTACGTGGTCGTTTACTACGACTGCAGCGGAATGAGCGATGCAGCCTGCCTGCAGTTCCAATCCGATATCGAGGCGACGCTGGCGGAGGCCGGGCCCGATCCGCAAACCAACACCTCGAAAGTGGTCGTGGTGCCGCGGCCGGGGATGGGCAACCCGATCACATACGCCAGCTGGGGTCATCTCTACAAGGCGGCGTCTTTTGTCCCACAGGAGATGGTCGACTACATCAGGCTGTACCGCAGCAATCCGGACTACGCTCCGGAGTGGAACCTGCCTTAAGAGGGAACATGAAGGTAAACGCGGCTGTTTTCTATGAGCAGGGGGCTCCGTTTGTCGTTGAAGCGCTCGAACTGGAGGAACCGCGAGCAGGGGAGGCGCTGGTACGGGTGGCCGCCGCCGGTGTATGCCACAGCGATTACCACCTGATGACGGGCGCAACGAAACACCCGGTGCCGGTGGTCCCCGGGCACGAAGGGGCCGGCGTGGTGGAAGCGGTCGGGGAAGGCGTCACCCGCATCCAGCCCGGCGACCATGTCGCCCTCAATTGGGCGCCGAACTGCGGCCACTGCTTCTACTGCTTGCGCGACCGGCCCAGCCTGTGCCAGTCATTTGTCGGGCCGATCTGGGCCGGCACCATGATGGACGGCTCCACCCGCTTCAAGAAAAATGGAGACCCGGTTTACCATTTCAGCGCTATAGGCTGTTTTGCGGATCGCATCGTGGTCCCTGAAGTTTGCTGCGTGCCCCTGGAAGTGGACATACCCCTGGAGATCGCCGCGCTGATCGGCTGCGCAGTAACCACCGGAGTCGGCGCAGTGCTGAACACCGCCCGGGTGGAACCGGGCAGCGAAGTGCTGGTGATCGGGGCCGGCGGGGTCGGTTTGAGCATCATCATGGGCGCCCGCCTGGCTGGGGCAGGCCGGATCATCGCCGTGGACTCGCAGGAGGCTAAAGGGGACCTGGCGCTTGAGTTCGGGGCCACGGATTTCATGATCAACCGCCCGGAAACCAACGATTCCGTTCGTGCGCTGACGGGCGGGCGAGGTGCAGATTACGTCTTCGAAGCGGTCGGTGTACCTGCACTCCAGGAACAGGCCCTGGACGCCACTCGCCCGGGCGGCACGACGGTGCTGGTGGGCGTCTCCCCGATGGGCAGCGGGACCAACCTGCCGGGGGCGGTGATCACCCGCCAGGAAAAGACCGTGACGGGCTCGTATTACGGCAGCGCGAATACCGCCCGCGATTTTCCCCTTTACGCCGACCTGTACCGGAAAGGGAAACTCGACCTGGACCGCTTGATCTCGCGCACCTACCCGCTGGAAAGCATCAACCAGGCTTACGCCGAAATGCTTTCCGGGGAAGTGGCCCGCGGAGTAATCGTTTTTTGAAAGCCGGGGCGAGAACCGCGCCCCTTGACCTGGTTCGTTCATCACCGGGCGCCATCTGTAAGCCCGGTTCCTCCCCGTTTTTCACTCCATGCCGTTGAAACCAGGCCCGGGCTGTAGGGAGGCCTCTAATTCCATGATAAAATACCCAGCATATATCCGTGATATATCAGCTGGGGCCTGATGACCACCACCCTGCCTTCGGAAATCCTTGAATACGCCGGCCTCCATTTCGGAGAGGGCGAGGCGCTTTCGCTGAGCGAACAGGCCTACCGCCACATTCGCCGCCAGATCATCTCCACCCAGCTGCCGCCGGGTTCGGTGATCGACGAAGCCGCCCTCAAAAAGCAGCTCGGCATGGGCCGGACGCCCATCCGGGAGGCCCTGCAGCGGCTGTCCATCGAGAAGCTGGTGACCATCCTGCCGCGCCGCGGCATGCTGGTGACCGAGATCAGCATTACGGATTTGAAGCGGCTTTTCGAGGTGCGCTTTGAGCTGGAAGGCCTTGCTGCCCGTCTGGCTGCCGAGCGCGGCACTGCAGACCAGTTTGGGCGCATGGAGATGGTCCTCTCCTACCTGCCGGGCCCGAAGGAAAAAGCCGAACCTTCTCGCCTGATCGCCATCGATGAAGCCTCCCACCGCCTGATCTACGAGGCGGCGGACAACAAATTCCTGCGCGACAGCCTGCTGACCCTCTACGGACAAAGCCTGCGCCTGTGGTATTTCACCCTTTCCCAGATCGGCGTCCTTCAAGAAGCCGTGGAAGAGCACCGGCAGATCCTGGAAGCCCTCAAAGCGCGCGACGGCCGCCTCGCCCGCCAGCTGATCCAGGCGCATATCCAGACCTTCCACGAGCGCAAACAAGCTGCCATGCTCGGAGGCCAGCCATGAGTCGACCGTATTCGCCGCTGGGTCTCTGGCCCGAGGAGACGTGGTCATGAGCCGCCAACGTCGACAATCGCGCCGCGCCCCACGCCAGAGCCGCAGTCCGGAAGTAACAGCCGCCGGCATCGTCCAGCCGGTGCACCGGTACCCGCTTTACGAACTGCTGGACGCCGAAGGGGAAGCGCTGATCCACGAAAAATCCCTCGAGATTCTGCGGGATGTGGGCATCGCGTTCCTGGATGACCCCGAGGTGCAGACTGTCCTGGAGGCTCACGGCGTTGAATTGCGCGACCAGGTGGCCTTCTTCGACCCCGACCTTGTGATGGAGTACGTGCGCAAGGCGCCGGCCCAGTTCCAGCAGCTGGCGCGCAATCCTGGCAACGAAGTCACGATCGGCGGCCACCACCTGACGTTCCTGCCGGTATACGGCCCCCCGTTCGTCCTCGACATGGACCGCGGCCGCCGCGAAGCCACACTTGCGGATTTCCAGAATTTCGTCAAGCTGGCGTACATGAGCCCGTATCTGCACCATTCCGGGGGCACCCTGGTGGAGCCGACCGACGAGCCGGTGTCCACCCGCCACCTGGACATGGTCTACAGCCACATCAAATTCAGCGACAAGGCTTTCATGGGCTCGGTCACCTCGCACCAGAACGCCCTGGACAGCGTGCGCATGGCAGAAATTCTGTACGGGGAACAGGAGGTCCGCCAGAAGCCCGGTGTCGTGGCGCTGGTCAATGCCAGCAGCCCCAGGCGTTTCGACGACCGCATGCTGGGCGCCATTCGGGCTTACGCACATTCCAACCAGGCGATCCTGATCAGCCCCTTTATCCTTTCCGGCGCCATGAGCCCGGTCTCGGCTGCGGGCACACTGGTCCAGATGAACGCCGAGACGCTCGCAGGCATCGCCCTGGTCCAGATGCTGCGGCCGGGCTGCCCGGTGATCTACGGTTCTTTCCAGGCCACCATCGACCTGCAAAGCGGCGCCCCGACTTTCGGAACACCTGAAGCCCAGGCCGCACTGTTCATGAGCGCTCAGCTGGCCCGCCGCTACAACCTGCCCTTCCGTAGCGGCGGCATGTTCACCAGCAGCAAGATCCCGGACGCACAGGCGGCTTACGAATCCGCCATGGCCATGCTACCCGCCATTTATGCCCGCACGAATTTCATCGTCCATGCAGCCGGCTGGCTGGAAGGGGGCCTGGTGGCCGGCTACGAAAAATTCGTGCTGGACTGCGAACTGCTCGGCATGTTCCATAAATATCTGGAAGGCGTGGACCTCTCCGAAGAAGCCATGGCCATGGATTCGATCCGCGAGGTGCCGCCCGGCGGCCACCACCTCGGCACGCCGCACACCATGCGCCACTTCCGGACCGCTTTTTACCGGGCCGGCCTGTTCGACGCCAACTCCGCCGAGCAATGGCAGGAGAGCGGGGCCCAGGACAGCTACCAGCGCGCCAATGCCGAATTTAAGCGCCAGCTGCGCAATTATGAAGCGCCGCCGCTGGATTCCGGGATCGACGAGGCCCTCCGGGACTTCATCGCCCGCAGGAAACGCGCTTTGACAACCTGAACACCAATCCCGATCAGCGGTCTGCAAACTGCGATCTCCGTCCTGTGTTCTGCGATCTCCGATTTTCATTCAATGTCCCTCAAACTCCTCAAACAAGCCCTCCTGAAAAACCAGCCGCTGCCTCGCATGTGGCGGCAGCACGAACTAAAGGACCGCTACGAGGTGGTGATCATCGGCGGCGGCGCACATGGGCTGGCCTGCGCTTATTACCTGTCCAAAGTCCACGGGATCACCGATATCGCCATCCTGGAAAAACGCTACATCGGCCACGGCGGCAGCGGACGCAACACCACCATCATCCGCTCCAACTACCTGACCCCCGAGGGCGTACGATTTTACGATGAGTCGGTCAAGCTTTATGAGCAGATGGCCGAAGAGCTGGATTTCAACGTCATGTTCAGCCAGCGCGGCCATCTGACCCTGGCGCACACCGACGGGGCGGTCCGCACAATGCGGCGTCGGGCGGAGGTCAACCAGTTGCAGGGGGTCGACTCGCGCTTGATCTGGCCGGACGAGATCAAACGCCTGTGTCCGCCGATCGACGTCAGCGACCACCCGCGCTACCCGATCCTTGCTGCCCTGTACCACCCCCCCGGCGGGGTCATCCGCCACGATGCAGTCGTGTGGGGCTATGCGCACGAAGCCGACCGGCGCGGGGTCCACATCCACCAGCTGACCGAAGTGACCGGAATCGACGTCGAAAACCGCAAAGTAACCGGGGTGCGCACCAACCGCGGCCGGATCAAGACCGGCACGGCGCTAAACGTAACCGCCGGCTGGTGCACGACGATCGCCGACATGGCCGGTGTGCGCCTGCCGATCACCACTTTCCCTCTGCAGGCCTGCGTGACCGAGGCGCTCAAGCCATTCCTGAACGTCATCATCGTTTCCGGCAGCTTGCACGTCTACGTCAGCCAGTCAGATCGCGGCGAGCTGGTCATGGGCGCGGCGGTCGACCCGTACGCCTCCTATTCCATGCGCGGTTCACTCGCTTTCACAGAGGGGATCGCCGGCCACATGCTGGAGCTCTTCCCCTCGCTCAGCCAGGTGCGCCTGCTGCGCCAATGGGCCGGCCTGTGCGATATGACGCCCGACTACAGCCCGGTGATGGGCGTCACCGAGGTGGAAGGCTTCCTGGTCGACGTCGGCTGGGGGACCTACGGCTTCAAAGCCACACCGGTTTCTGGCAAGCGCATGGCGGAGCTGATCGCCACCGGCAATACTCCCGACCTGCTGCACCCTTTCCGGCTCTCGCGCTTTTACGAGCACGATCTGGTTGGCGAAAAAGGTGCGGCATCGGTTGGTCACTGAAATCTCAAGGTACAACGTGCAAAGTACAAAGTGCAACGAACGAATGGGCGCAGTGCGATGTCCGGTATGGCGTGGAACATCCCAACCCACACCAATACATTCCATTTGGTCCGTAACTCGTTGCACATGGCACATGGTTCGTCGCACCAATATTTTGAACAGGATTGCCCAATGATCACAATCCCCTGCCCCAACTGCGGCCCCCGCAACAGTCTGGAATTCCGCTACGGCGGCGAATACAACCCGCGGCCGAAAAACCCGCATGAGGCCGGAGAAATCGAGTGGGTGGACTACGTTTACATGCGCGACAACCGCCTGGGTGTGCAGAAAGAATGGTGGTACCACCGCGCCGGCTGCGGGCTGTGGTTCCTGGCCGAGCGCCACACCCATTCCAATGAAGTGGTCGAAACCTACCGCTGGAAAAACCGGAATCTTAATCCCTGATCCGTATTCCCAAATCCCTGATTCCCGATCATCAATCTCCGATCCCTGATTCCCCATGGCAGACACCCCTTTCCGCACATCACCCCAGCCCCAAGAAACGCTGGACCGATCCCGGACCATTTCCTTCACTTTCGACGGCAGGACCTTCCAGGCGCACCCGGGCGACACGATCGCCTCCGCCCTGGCCGCCGGGGGACAGTCCATCTTGAGCCGCTCCTTCAAATACCACCGGCCGCGCGGAGTGCTGTGCGGCGCCGGCCATTGCCCCAACTGCCTGGTCCAGGTCGGGGACGAGATGAACGTGCGCGCCTGCATGACCCTTGTCGAAGAAGGCATGCAGGTGGAGCACCAGAACGCCTGGCCGTCCCTGGACCTCGACATCATGTCTGCCACTGCCCTGGGAGACGCATTCCTGCCTGTCGGCTTTTATTACAAAACTTTCATCCGACCGCGCGCCCTGTGGCCGCTCTATGAACACATCCTGCGGCACGCTGCCGGGCTTGGAAAGGTGGACCCCAATTCGAGCCCAGACGGCTACGACAAGCAGTACCTGCATGCTGATGTCGTGGTGGTCGGCGGGGGGCCGGCGGGCATGTCCGCTGCCCTTTCTGCTGCGGAAAACGGCGCCCGGGTGCTGCTCTTCGACGAAAACCCCGATCTTGGCGGCCACTGGCGCTTCCAGCGCAACCAAGACCCCCAGATCCAAGAGCTGAGATCTGCAGTTTCGAATCACAAATCAATTCAGGTTTTCAATAACACCACGATCCTCGGCTGGTGGGAGGAGAACTGGCTGTCCGCCGTCTGGGGGAAACGGCTGTACAAGATTCGCACCTCTTCTGCCGTCTTTGCCACCGGCGCTTATGAACAGCCGCTGGTCTTCGACAACAACGACCTGCCCGGGATCATGCTGGGGAGCGCGGTGCAGCGCCTGATTCATCTGTTTGGGGTCCTGCCTGGCCGGCGCGCCGTGGTGCTGGCGGCAAACGATGATGGCTGGCGGGTGGCGGCTGACCTTCTGGCTGCTGGAGCCGATCTCGCCGCCGTAGCCGACGAGCGCGGCGGTGATCAGGCCCCGGATTTCGCCCACAAGCTGGCCGGGGAAGGGGTGCCCGTCTTTTGGAAGCACACCATCCAGAGCGCCTATGGGGGTAAGCGTCTGCGCCGGGTGGACGTGCGCCCGGTGGATGGGGGAAGCGCTATCACTCTGGAATGCGACCTGCTGGCTGTCAGTGTGGGCTGGGGGCCCGCCAACGGGCTCCTGTACCAGGCCGGCGCCAAAATCAGCTACCGTGAGGACCGAAACGAGTTCCTGGCGGACCACCTGCCCCCCGGCATTTTCGCCGCCGGCCGTGTGATGGGAGTGCATGGCGTGGAGGCCGAATTGGCGGATGGGAAACGTGCCGGGGAATCGGCAGGAAAATTTGCACCTGGCTCCCTGCACCTGGATCCCTCGCTTCGCTCGGGAAATGCCCCCCACTCCGTACCTGGCATACCAAACGACAGTTCGCCGCCTGAGTCCTTGCACGTTGCACCCGGCACCTCGCACCCTTCGACTTCTCCTTCGCCGCGCTCCGGGTTCGCTCAGAGTATGCCCCGCACCTCAAACCGGATCTCCGTCCCCGGCTCGGGCAAGCAATTCGTCTGCTACTGCGAAGACGTCACCCTGAAGGACTTGAAAACTGCCATCGCCGAGGGATACGACAGCCTTGAACTGCTCAAACGCTACAGCACGATCTCGATGGGACCCTGCCAGGGCAAGATGTGCTCGGCCAACACCATCCACCTGTGCGCCCGCGAGAACGGTTGGAGCGTGGAGCAGACCGGGGCGACCACCGCCCGCCCACCAATGACCCCCGTGCGGCTGGGGGTATTGGCCGGCCAGAACATGGAACCGGTGCGCCATTCCCCCGTGCATGACCGCCACCTGGCGGCCGGAGCTCGCATGATGGTCGCCGGGCTGTGGATGCGGCCGGAGCACTACGGTGACCCGCTGGCGGAGGTGCAGGCGGTGCGCCAGCGGGTGGGCCTGATCGACGTCAGCACCCTGGGCAAGCTGCGGCTGACCGGGCCGGGCGCGCCGGCGCTGCTGAACAAAATGTACGTCAACAAGTGGCTGAAACTGGACGTCGGGAGAGTGCGCTATGGAGTAATGTGCAACGATGAAGGCGTCATCACCGACGACGGGGTGACCGGCAGGCTGGGGGAATTCGAGTGGTATACGACTACCACTTCGTCGGGCGCTGCTTCCGTGTACGAGTACATCCAGTGGTGGGCGCAGTCCGGCTGGGGGGAGGGCGTGCATATCCACAACGTGACCGAGAACTTCGCCGCCTTCAACCTGGCCGGGCCGCACTCGCGTGAGGTGCTGGCCAGACTGACCGGAGCGGACATCTCCAATCACGACTTCCCGTATATGCACGTCCGGCAAATCGAAGTCGCCGGGGTCCCCTGCATGGTCTTCCGGATTGGTTTCACCGGCGAGCTGTCCTATGAGATCCACTGCCCGGCTGGGGCCGGCCCTCATCTCTGGGATGCCCTCCTGGCGGCCGGGGAGCCCCATGGCATCACGCCCTTTGGGGTGGAGGCCCAGCGCATCCTGCGCCTGGAGAAAGCCCACATCATCGTCGGGCAGGACACCGACGCCCTGACCGACCCGCTATCCGCCGACATGGCCTGGATCGTCAAGCACGACAAAGACAACTTCCTCGGCAACCGTCCGCTGAAGCGTATCGCCGACCAGGGGCCGGTCCAGAAGCTGGTCGGTTTTACGATGCAAAGCCCGGGTGTGGTCCCGGAGGAGGGGCTGCAGATCGTGCGGAGAAGCGATACAGCCGATTCGCAGATCGCAAATCCGGGCCTGGAAATCATCGGCTGGGTGACGTCCAGCCGCCTCAGCCCCACTCTGGGAAAGGCTATCGGCCTGTGCTGGATCCCGGCGGCGATGGCGGATACCGAGGGGACCGAATTCACCATTCGCCGCAACGGCTCGCTGCTCACCGGCCGCGTGCACCACGGGGCGTTTTACGACCCCGAAGGGGCGCGCCTGAGAAGCTGATGATGCTCATTTCACCTCTTCACCCACCACTTGAAAAATCCGGCGCCGTTTTTATCGAGGCGGCCGGCTGGCGCCAGGCCCAATCTTTCGGCGATCCAGAAGGAGAGCTGCAAGCCGCACGCCAGGCTGTCGCCCTGGCCGACCTGTCCGCCAGTGCCAGGATCCTTGTGGAAGGGGAGCGGGCCGCATCGGTCGTCCAGGAAGCGCTGCAGGTCGATGCAGCCGTTTTGGAGATCGGCGCCGGTCTGGATGCCGGGTCGTTTGGCGTCTACCGCTTGCGGCCAGACCAGGTCTTCGTTCACGGTAGCGCCGGGCAAGCGGGCGAATTGCTGGCGGCCCTTGAACGTGAGGCGGGCGCCGGTCCGCCGTTCACCACGGTCACCGACATGACGCACGGAAAGGCGGAGATCGCCGTGATCGGGCCGCAGGCAGCGGAACTGCTCAGCCGTCTGTGCGGGCTGGACTTTTCCGAGGTGCATTTCCCCAACTTGAGCGCCCGGCAGAGCAGCGTCGCCAAGACCCACCAGCTGATCCTGCGGCACGACCTGGGGGATGTGACCACCTTCGCACTGATCGGCGACCGGTCCCTGGGCGCTTACCTGTGGCAAACTGCCTTGGAGGCCGGGTCCGACATGAAGGTCCGCCCGATAGGGCTGCAGGCACTTTCCAATCTGGCCGGAACATCATGAAATGGCTGGCCCGGCTATTGAAACCTGAATATTGCATCATTGATGCTCGATAAAAAAAACCGTTTAGGAAAAAGCAATCCGAATCAGGAGGAATACCATGAGTTCATTACCCGAAAAAGCCCAGGTCGTCGTCATCGGCGCCGGCATCGTGG
>JBFKII010000072.1:0-14991 GCA_041632295.1 Anaerolineales bacterium
AAAATTAAGGCAGTACTTTGAGGATAGAAAAGCAGGGGAATTTGGGGGTGTGGTGCGAAAACCAAAATTGTTGGATGCGGCGCTAAATCGCTGCGGTACCCTCGACGACCGAACCATGTTCGGAGCTGGCGGTATCTGCCTTTTGGCACACGCATCGCCACGCATTGCTTGACGTCCTTCATGCCCTGGCGTATGATTTCGCCCGCTAATTCGAGGGCAAGATGAAACTGGGCATCATTGGCCTGCCCCAGGCGGGCAAAACCACCGTATTCAACGCGCTGACGCGCGGCAACCAGCCGACCACCATGGGCGGGGGCCGGTTCGAAGTGCACACCGCAGTGGTGGATGTGCCCGACCCGCGGTTGGAGGCCCTCTCGGCCATGTTTCGCCCCAAGAAAACCACCCACGCAAAGGTCACCTATGCTGACATCGCCGGGCTGGAAGGCAGCGCGGCCGGGGGCGGGATCTCCGGGCCGCTGCTAAACGAACTTTCCCACATGGACGGCTTTTTGCTGGTGCTGCGCTGTTTCGAGGACCCCAGCGTTCCGCATCCCGCCGGAAGCGTCGGCCCGCAGCGCGATCTGGGGTCTATGTTGAGCGAATTCGCCATTAACGACCTGATCGCCATCGAGCGCAAGCTGGACCGCCTGGAAGAGGAGCGGCGCAAGGGCGGCGGGCGGGAGAAAGCCCTGATCCAGCGCGAGCAGGACCTCTTTTCACGGCTACACGCAGTCCTTTCCGACGAGGAGAGCCTGCGGGGCATGGCGCTGAGCCTGGAGGAAGAAAAAAGCCTGTCCGGATTCGGTTTTTTGAGCCGCAAACCGCTTCTGGTCGTGCCCAACCTGGGTGAAGGCCAACCCCCGCCTGCGCTGGACCTGCCGCCGGGCGTCGAAGCGGCCCCGCTGATGGGCAGGCTGGAAATGGAGATCGCCCAGCTGCCCCCTGATGAAGCCGCTGAGTTTCTCGAAGAGTACGGGATCGAAGAGCCCGGCCTGCACCGCATGATCAAGCGCTCCTACGATTTGCTCGGCCTGATCTCCTTCTTCACGGTCAGCGATGAAGAGGTGCGCGCCTGGACTCTCCGCCAAGGAGCCAGCGCTCCCGAAGCAGCCGGGACCGTCCACACGGACATGCAAAAAGGCTTTATCCGGGCCGAAGTGATCCCCTTCGAAGAGCTGAACAGGTTAGGCAGCCTGGCCGCCGCCCGTGGCCAGGGCCGCCTGCGGGTCGAGGGCCGGGAATACGTGGTCCGGGACGGGGAGATCGTCCACATCCGCTTCAATGTTTAGGCCTGCCGACATTTGCGAGTGTTATAATTCCGCAGTCCAGCAAGTTCGATAATTATCTAATCCGGAGCTGTTATGACCACCTTGACCCAAGAAAACATCTATGAATTGGGCCGCTGGAGCCTGGAGGACCTGTTCCCCGGCCAGGACAGTGAGCAGATGAAAGCGGCTTTCGCCGAGATTGAAGCCGGGCTGGAATCGTTCCAGCGCCACCGCCAGGGCCTGGGTGACGGCATGACACCCGAAAACCTCCGTGAGATCATCGGCGAACTCGAAAAGATATCCCACACCGTGTACCGCATCTATGGCTACGCCGGCCTGAGGTTCTACGCCGATACCCAAAACCAGCAGGCGCAGTCGTTTATCGCCCGCGTGCAGCAATTTTTGGCTCAGATGGAAAACCAGACTCTCTTTTTCAGCCTGTGGTGGAAGGCGCTCGACGACGACAAAGCGGCCGCGCTGATGGGCCAGGCGGGAGAATACCGCTATTACCTGCAGGAAATGCGCAATTTCAAGCCCCACACCCTCAGCGAGCCTGAAGAAAAGGTGATCAACATCAAGAACACCACCGGGGCTGCCGCCCTGCAGCGGCTTTTCGACACGATCACCGCCCGCTATTCCTTCGAGATGGAGGTCGACGGGGAGTTGAAAACCGGCCTGACCCGCGACGCCATGATGCGCTATGTTTACAGCCCCGATCCGGACCTGCGCGCCCGGGCGTACCAGACCCTGTACAAAACGTACACGGAAGAGGCCCCCATCCTGGGACAGATTTACCAGACCCTGGTGCGCGACTGGCGCAACGAGAATCTCGACCTGCGCCACTTCGAAACCCCGATGTCCGTGCGCAACCTGCGGAACGACATTCCCGACGAGATCGTCGACACCCTGCTGGATGTGACTCGCCGCAACGCCGGCATTTTCCAGCGCTTTTTCAAACTGAAAGCGAAATGGCTCGGTATGGAAAAAATCCGCCGCTATGACATTTATGCCCCGGTCGTCAGCGCGGAGAAATCCTATGACTATAACGAGGCTGCCCGGATGACTTTCGCCGCTTTTGGCGCTTTTGAGCCCGAAATTGAGCGCCTCGCCCGCCAGGTCCTGGACGAAAACCATGTGGACAGCGAAGTCCGCACGGGCAAATCGGGCGGCGCGTTTTGCTGGGGCCCCGTCCCCGCGCTGACCCCCTGGGTGCTGCTCAATTTCACGGGGGAAGCGCGCGATATCGCCACCCTGGCGCACGAGCTGGGGCACGCCATTCATGCCATGCTGGCCGCCCACCACCCGATCTTCACCGCCCACGCCTCGCTTCCCCTGGCCGAAACGGCCTCCACGTTCGGCGAAATGCTGCTGATCGACTACCTTCTGGATCGGGAGAGCGATGAAAGCGTGCGGCGCGACATCCTGTTCTCACAGATGGACGACGCCTACGCCGTGATCGTCCGGCAGGTCTATTTCGCCCTTTTCGAGCGGCAAGCGCACGAGATGATCCACGCCGGCGCTTCCGTGGACGAGCTGGCAGAGGCGTACCTGGAAAACCTGCGGGAGCAGTTCGGCGATTCGCTGGAGCTGAATGAAGAGTTCAAATGGGAATGGGCTGCGATCCCGCACCTTTTCCAGACCCCCTTTTATGTCTACGCCTATGCCTTCGGACAGCTGCTCGTGCTGGCGCTGTACCAGCAATACCAGTCCGAGGGGGATGCTTTCAAGCCGCGCTACCTGGAAATTTTACGGGCTGGCGGCTCGGACGCCCCGGTCGAGATCCTGCGCGCCGCCGGCATCGACGTGACCTCCGAGGCCTTCTGGCAGGGCGGTTTCGATGTGCTGGAGGACATGCTTCAGAAGCTGGAAGCCATTCCGATCCCTTGAACGAATCAATATTAAAAATTTCAGACTCCCGGGTTTCCCCCGGGAGTTTTTCTTTCCCAGGGGCGCTCAGACCTCGATGACGGCCTCTTCCTCTTCGGAATCTGTCGAATCTTCCGGGCTGCCCTTGCGGTCCAGCATCTGCAGCTGGCGAGCGATGACCTTGGTGAAGTACTGGGTCTCGCCGTCCTGCTCGTAGCGGTCGGTCTGCAGGCGGCCCTCCAGGTACACCAGGCTGCCCTTATCCAGGTATTCCTGGCAGACGTCCGCCAGCCGGCCCCAGGTCTCGATGTTGAACCAGTCGGTGGCTTCGTTTTGTTGGCCATCGGCGTCCTTCCAGCGGCGGTTGACCGCCATGGAAAAAGTGCACACCTTGCTGCCGCGCGGCGTAAAGCGGGCCGCAGGAGATTTCCCGAGGCGGCCGATCAATTGGATTTTGTTGAGTCCAGCCATTGTGTTTTCCTCCTGAGCTGAATGGATTGGGTTGGGTATAGCATATCCCCTGCGGATGCGGGGCTCAAGGGAGTATTGTCCCGACATGCCGCTTTGGCGGAGGGCAATTGTGGTATCCTTCAGGCGTTATGTACGTGGCCATCGAAGGCGTCATCGGGGTCGGAAAAACGAGCCTTGTCCGCTTGCTCCAAAAGAACCTGGAATCCGAAATCTGCCTGGAAGTTTTCGAGGAGAACCCCTTTCTGGCCAATTTTTACGAGGATCGGGAGCGATATGCGTTCCAGACCCAGATGTTCTTTCTGCTCAGCCGCTATCACCAGCAGCGCCGCGAGATCCCGGGGGTGATCGCCGACCAGCGGAATGTGATCTCGGACTACACCTTCGACAAAGACGCCATTTTCGCCCAGCTGAACCTGGCCGGAGATGAGCTCGACATGTACTTTCGCATCCACGAAGCCCTGGCCGAAAAGATCCCTTCCCCCAACCTGATCGTTTACCTGCGGGCCACCACCGATACCTTGATGAACCGCATCGCGCTGCGCGACCGGCCCTACGAAAGGAACATGGAGTACGACTATATCCGGTCGCTCGGGGAAACCTACGACCAATATTTTGCGGCGCGCAACCGCTCCCCGGTGCTGACGATCGATACCGACGATCTCGATTTTGTCAAAGCCCGATCCGACCTGGCGCTGGTTGAAAACCGCATCCGCCTCGCCCTGCACCTGCCGCCCTTCCAACCCGAACTACCGCTGGCTTGAAATGCGCATCACGCACCAGACCTTGATGAAGGTGGCAAGGGACGCCATCGAAGAGATGGCACGCCGGGACCACACCCTCCTGGCGGTCTACCTTTCCGGATCCCTGAACTCAGAGAAGGATCCCGCCCTGGGCGGCGCTGCCGACGTGGACCTGGTGGTCATCCACCAGATCCCGCCCGAAACCGGGCGCGAGTTCCGGCGCCTGACCGACGACTACCACCTCGATATCACCCGCCTCGACCGGCGGACCTTTGACACACCGCGCCAGCTGCGGACGCACCCCTGGCTGGGCCCCGCCATTTACCAGTTCAAAATCATGCACGACCCCAGCCATTTCCTGGACTTCGTCCAGGCCGGCGTGCGGGACCGGTTCAACCGCCCTTCCAATGTACTCCAGCGGGCCTTCGCCTTCGCCCAGGAGGCCCGCCGTGCCTGGGTGGAGCTGTCTGAATCAGACCGTCCGGTGGACTCGCAGGGGGTTTTGAGCTTCCTGGAAGCGGCTGCATCCGGGCTCAACGCAATCGCCAGCCTGAGCGGCAGGCCCATTCCGGAGCGGCGCTTGCTGCAGGACTACTACCACCTGGCCGATTCGCTCGGGGCGCCCGAACTGTACCGCGATCTGGTCGCTCTCCTGGGGGGCGCCGACATCAGCCTCGAAGACCTGCGCGGCTGGCTGCCGGTCTGGGGGGAGACCTTTACCGCCGCGGCGCCGCACGCCGCACCGGAAAGCGGGATCCATCCCGACCGCTTCAGCTACTACCGTTTGGCCTTTCAGGCCATCCTGGAAACCGAGCGGCCTTCGGACCTGCTCTGGACGCTGCTCCACTCCTGGTGCCTGGCAGTGCTCGCCATCCCGCAGCAGCCCCGCCTGGGCACGGCCTGGGAACAGGCCTTCGAAGCGCTGGGCCTGCGCGGAGCGGCCTTCGCGGAACGCCTGTCCGCCCTGGACGCCTACCTGGACACGGTCGAGGAGCGGCTGGACGCCTGGGGGAACGCGCGCGGAGTCGGGGTGTACGAATAAGCCCGGAAACGGCTTTTTTTATCTCTCGACAACACGCAAAATATGATGCATTATGATATTTAACGCATTATTATTTACTTACATAAAGAAATATATAGACGCCGGGCAGCGGCCCTGCCCGGAGCGCCTGCACCATGAACAAGCCCCAGTTGGCAGGCTTGGCTTCCCGGGCATTCCGATTCCGGACCAACCGATCCATCGCTTTCACCAGGAAAAACCCGGCGAGCGATGCGGTCAGGCATCAAAGCGAGATTCGTCGATCAGCCGCTCCAGCTTTTCGCGCTCGCTTTCCTCCACCGCCACCTGCGGGCTGCCTTCCTGCGCCAGCCGCGCTTCAGCCTCCGCGAGGGCGTCCCGGGAAGCCCGGCCGGCCAGGGACCACTTGCCGCAGTGCGGGCAGCGCTCCAGCTTGCCGATCAGCAGGTTGGGAGCCAGCACGCTGCGAGAAAACGGCATCCGGCATTTCGGGCATACCGCACCGCCGGCCAGGCCGTACTGGCCGGGCACGTGGACCTTTTTGCGACCCAAGACCATCGGGATCACCGCCGAGCCCAGCCCGACAACCAACGCCACAACCAGGATCGGGATCACCAGCCCGGCTGTCTTCGACCCGGCCTGTTCGGCCGACAGGAAAACCCGCACGATTTCCCCGCTGCGGATCTCCCGGCCGTCCGCCAGCAGCCCGCGGGCAGAGAGCGTATGCCGGCCGGGGTCAAACTCGCCTGTCTGGAACTGGTAGCGGAACGGCGGTTCGCGGTCCTCGAAAACAGTCTCGCCGTCGATCAAAAAATGCACCTCGGAAAGGGATTCAGGTCCGCTGGCGATCATCGAAAAGCGGCCTTCGATCTCTCCGTTTAACCCGCCGTACCCCCAATCGCGATTCAGCCGCAGTTCGAGCGTCTCGCCCTGGGCCTGGGCGGCAACCGGCGGGGCGAGCAGCAGCGCGGTCAACAGGCCGGCAGCCAAAAACGTCTTTTTCATCAAGTTCATAGAAAATCACCTTGCTCCGTTCACTTCCAGCGCGTCAGGATCGATTCGCGCTGGAACAGCTGGATGGCAAAAAATATCAGGCCAGCGTCCAGCAAGGTCAAGAACAAAACGATCCACAAAATCAGCGCGGTATCGAGCAGGATAAAACCGGTAGTCTGGGCTACGACCAACCCGACGATCGGCAGGATCAGCAGCCCCGAAATCTGCTCGGCCACGCGCGGCTCGCTTGTGCGAGAGGAGATCATCACCGCCAGGCTGACAGCGGCCACCGCCAGCAGCGGCCCGACCAGCAGGATCGCCAGCAGCCAGAGCGGATCGAAAAACTTATCGATCACCGCCTGCTGCAGCCCCATGACGAGCGCCCCGATCACAAAAATGAAGAAACTGCCCCAGGTCGCCAGGATGGCAGGCAGCGCGGCGGCAAAACCCTTGCCCAGGAGCAGCTCCAGGGTGGTGATCGGCGTTGCCAGCAGCGGCTCCAGGGTGCGGGTGGTCTTTTCGCCCACGATGCTGTACGAAGCGATCGTGATCGGAATGATCACTGGCATGATCAGGAACATCGGCATAAATTGGGTGACGATCACGTACTGGCCGCAGGCCGACGCCGGCAGTCCTTCGCACAGGGCGCTGAGCTGCAGGCTGATATCGTCCAGGGGCAGGCCGGGACCCTCACCCCCGGCCGCCAGAGAGTATAGGATCACCAGGGGTATGGCGGTCAGCACCAGCGGCATGAACGCCACCGCAAAAACCACAAATCGGTTGCGGAACACTTCGGCCCATTCTTTGGCCACCAGGGCGCGTATTTTATCCATGTTCGTTTGGCTCCGAGGCTTTCATGATCTGCAGGTAAATGTCTTCCAGCGAGCGCCGCAGCTCGCCGACAAACTGGACATCGGCGCCCTCCGCCACCAGCAGGCGCACGATCTCCGGGTTGTGCACCTCCGGCTCGTCCAGCTGCACCACCAGCCGGGTCTCGACTGCCTGCACCCCCTGAACATAAGGCAGCGCTTCGAGGCGCCCGGCCAACCCGGCCGTCTCGCCGCCCAGGTGGAAAACCACCGAGCGCCCGAAAAGCTTCTGGCGCAGCGCCCTGGGGGTGTCCATGATCAGCAGGCTGGCCCGAATCACTCCCACCCGGTCGCACAACCGGTCGGCGACATCCAGGTTATGCGTCGTCAGCACGATCGTGCGGCCCTGGCTGCGCAGCTCACCGATAAAGCCGCGCACCAGGCGCGCCATTTCCGGGTCCAGGCCGCTGGTGGGCTCGTCCAGAAAGAGCACTTCGGGCTCGTGCTGCAGCGCCCGGGCGATAGCCAGCTTCTGGCGCATGCCCTTGGAAAACTGGCTGACCAGCTCATGGCGCCGCTCCCACAGCCCGAGCATGCGCAGGTATTTCTCCACCTGGCCAGGGATATCCGCCACGTCGTACATGCGGGCGTAAAACGCCATATTGCGTTCGGCGCTCAGCCCATCGTAAAGCCCCGGCGCTTCGGTCAGAATGCCGATTCGCCGCCGGATCTGCTGGTCCTCGTAGCCCAGCCGGCAGCCCGCCACGCGCGCCTCGCCCGAGGTGGGGGCCACCAGGGCACTTAGCATGCGGATGGTGGTGGTCTTGCCGGCCCCGTTGGGCCCCAGCAAGCCGAAAACCTCACCCGCCTGCACCGTAAAAGATAGATCTTCGACCGCTGTCACAGTGTCAAAGCGCTTGGTCAGCCCATGCGCCTCGATCTTGACCCCATCAGCTTCCATAACGGCTCTCCTCGATTTGTTCGCGGGTCAGCTCGACCGGCGATAATTCTAGCGACGGCGGCCGCGTTTCCGCGGGGCCCGGCTCCGGGGCCTCGCGCAGCGCGATCACGATCCCGGCGCTCAGGACAGCGAAACCTGCCAGCGCCGCCTCGGTCCAAAGCAGCCCCCAGGCCCGCACCCCGTACACCGCAACGGCATCCAGCGCCGTGTGCCAGGCGATGGCGGCAACCAGCCACAGGATGTTGCGGCGTCGGAACGCCTGCAACACCAGGACAGTTGCAGAAAGATGAAAAACGATGGCGATCAAACGCTCCGCGGCGCCCAGCAGCACCAGGTACCACGGCGCCGCCCAGAACGCTTCGATCTGCGATTGGGCGAGCTCGAGCTGGCCGGCCGGCACCACGGTCGCCAGATCCACCCCCCGCAGGGAGATGATCTGGATCACGATGTACACGGTCAACCCGCCGACCAGGACCGCCTCGACCCCGCCGTGACCGGCCCCAAATCCCAGGGCGCTGCGCCAGTTCCGGTCGCGCTTCAGCCAGAACCAGAATACCGCGAAACGGGCCAGCTCCTCGAACAAACCCGCCGATAGCCCGTAGGCCAGCCCGACCGCCGCCAGGCGCATGCCCTCCAGGCTGGACCCGATCGACAGGCCCCAACCCGCCAACAGATCGTTCAGCACGAAAATGTTGAAAGGGATGTGCAGCAGCTGAGAGCCGATAAAGGTCCAGACCCCGATCCAATACAACCCCCAGGGCACGCGAAAGCGCCGCACCGCCCAGACCCCCACACCCAGGCCCAGGGCGATCATCAAACTCGGCGACAGAAACCGCAAAAAAATGTCCATTGCCCACACCTCGACCCCCTCTTTTATACGGGCCGCGTGCCCGACTGTTTCACGTGAAACAGCACCGGGCGGGGCCAAGAGAATGGAATTATAGCGGAGTCGCGGCCCCCGCGGGCGGGATTGAACCCCAAAAAGCGGGGACAGCTGCACCCACCGCGCGATGGGCTCGCTCACCCCACGGACGTTCGCCTGCCAGCCCCCCAGTCTGGCGATCCGGCAGGGCAGGGCTGGAGAAATAGGGGGTTGCCGCAAAGCCTTCCGAGGAGCCCTGCAGGGCCGCGTGAAAAAATATTTAACAAGTATGATTAATTGATTAAATATAAATATTGTTAATAATGTTGTATGTTTGAGGGGATTTGCGCCTGTCCGGGCGCTACGTCCCCAGTCTTCGCGGGCCTTAATCGATTCCGGGCAGCCCCATGGTAGAATCGAGGCGGGAATCCAGGCTGCGGACCGGTGTTTCCGGCCGGGCTGCGATCCACTTTTTTTACCAAGGAGACTCTTCCGATGGATCAAGAAGTTGCCACTTTTGCTGTCAAAAAAGGGCTCGCCCAGATGCTCAAGGGCGGTGTGATCATGGACGTGGTCACCCCCGAACACGCCCAGATTGCTGAGGATGCCGGCGCGGTCGCCGTGATGGCGCTGGAGCGCGTCCCGGCGGATATCCGCGCCCACGGCGGTGTGGCCCGCATGAGCGACCCGGGCCTGATCGAAGAGATCATGGCGACCGTCTCCATCCCCGTCATGGCCAAAGCGCGCATCGGGCATTTCGTCGAAGCCCAAATCTTGGAAGCACTCGGTGTGGACTACATCGATGAATCCGAAGTGCTCACCCCGGCCGACGAAGCGCACCACATCAACAAGCACGCCTTCAAAGTCCCCTTCGTGTGCGGCTGCCGCAACCTGGGCGAAGCCCTGCGCCGCATCGGCGAAGGCGCTGCCATGATCCGCACCAAGGGCGAGGCGGGCACGGGGGACGTGGTCGAAGCGGTGCGGCACGCCCGCTCGGTCCTGGGCGAGATCGGACGCCTCCAGGCGATGCCCGAAGAAGAACTGATGACCTACGCCAAATCGATCCAGGCGCCGTACGAGCTGGTCATCGAGACCCGCAAGCTGGGCAGGCTGCCGGTGGTCAATTTCGCCGCTGGCGGCGTGGCCACCCCCGCCGATGCCGCCCTCATGATGCAGCTGGGCGTGGACGGCGTCTTCGTCGGTTCCGGGATCTTCAAATCCGGCGACCCGGCTCGGCGCGCTGCCGCCATTGTCAAGTCGGTCACCCATTACAACGACCCGGCGATCCTGGCCGAAGTCAGCAAGAACCTGGGCGAGCCAATGGTCGGGCGCCAGGTCTCCGAAATCCCGGAAGGGGAGCTGCTGGCACAGCGCGGCTGGTAGGCTGGTCTGGTAGATTGAATGAAAATAGGGGTCCTTGCACTGCAGGGAGATTTCCGCGAGCACATCGAGGTCCTGAAACGGCTGGGGGTCACACCCGTTGAGGTGCGGCTGCCTGCCCAACTGGAAGGCCTGGATGGGCTGATCATTCCCGGAGGGGAGTCGACCACCATCGGTAAACTGGCCACCGATTTCGACCTGATCGAGCCGTTGTGCGGCTTCGCCGCCCGGCACCCGGTGTGGGGCACCTGCGCCGGCGCTATTTTCATCTCCAAAGACGCCCGCCGCGAGCAGCCGCTCCTGGGGCTGATGGATATCACGGTGGAACGCAACGCTTTCGGCCGCCAGATCGCCAGCTTTGAGACCGATATCCAGGTGCCGGCGCTGGCCGGGCTGGGCAACGGACAGGCTCCCTTCCACGCGGTCTTCATCCGCGCCCCGTTGATCGAGTCCGTCTCCGGGGATACGAAGGTCTTGGCCCAACTGCCGGACGGCCGCATCGTGGCCGCCCAGCAAGGCAGCCTGCTGGCGACCTCCTTCCACCCGGAACTGACCGCGGACGACCGCTTCCACCGCTACTTCCTTTCTCTGGCCGCATGATCCGCTCTTTCGAGTTCAAGGATTTTCCCACGCTGCACCGAAACCGCTACAACGGCCTGTACCTGGATACGGCCACAGCCCTGACGCGCTCGATAGCGCTGGTGCCCGCCGGCGCTTTGCTGGCCACCTTGGCCCCCGCTACCGGGATCTTCACGTATGTTGCCACCAACGACGACAACTCCGCCTCCCGGGTGGTCGGCCAGTTCATGCACATACCCGGCGAACCGAACGCCCGCTTGATCTTCATCACGCCGGAAGAGTCGATTGAATCGCCCGAAGCGCCCGCGCTGCTGGAACACCTGGTGGCAAAAGCCGGGGAGCGCGGCGCACACCAGATGCTGGCCGAAGTGGACGAACGCTCGATCGCCTACGAGGTCTTGCGCCGGAGCGGGTTTGTGATTCTCACCCGCCAGCGGATCTGGTCCCTGCAGCCCGGGGAGGCGGAAGCCGGGCAGCTCTGGCGCCCGGCGACCCACAAGGATATCCCCGAGGTGCACCACCTATACCACGACCTGGTGCCCGCCATGGTCCAGCAGACCGAAGCGCTGTCCTGGGACCGGCTGAACGGGCTGGTGTTCCTGCAGCAGGGCACGATCCTGGCCTACGTGCACCTGGACTACGGCCCCAAGGGCATCCTCGCCCAGCCGTTCGTCCATCCGGAGACCGAGCCGGTTGAAGTCCTGCTGGACAGCCTGCACGCCGCCGTGCCCGATAAGCGCGGCAAAGTTGTTTTTCTGGGAGTGCGGTCCCACCAGGCCTGGCTGGCGCCCTTTTTGGAGGAAATGGGATACAATTCCGCGCCTCGCCAGGCCGTGATGGTCAAACGCATGGCCCTGACCAAGAAAGTCAAGATGCCGCTGCGGGTGCCGGAAGGGCTGAAAAATGTCCAGCCCGAAATCACTTCCTTCCGCAGGGAGCGGCCAGCAGGCGCAGCCCACCTGGCCCCGGTCGCTGGGCTGCAGGGGGGCGGCCGGCCGCTCGACAGACAACCTTTATGAAGAAACAGAAAATCACGGACGATTTGAACAACCTGCTGGCGGTGCTCCCTTCTTCAATCCGGGAGCCGGTCGAAACTCTGAACGACAGCGATAACTTGCTGGAGATCATCATGGACCTGGGCCGGCTGCCGACCGCCCGCTTCACCCACAGCGAAGTCACCCTGCGCCAGGAGGGGGAGGTGACGCGCGAAGAGATCGACCACGTCGTCAAGGGCATCGGGGTGTTCGACGATGACAACCGTGCCGGCATGGAGCGCACCCTGCACCGCATTTCGGCTATACGCAACCGGCGGGGGGTGATCGTCGGGCTGACCTGCCGCGTCGGGCGGGCGGTCTACGGCACCATCGACATCATCGAAGACCTGGTCGAAAGCGGCAAAAGCATCCTGCTGCTCGGGCGGCCGGGCGTCGGAAAAACCACCATGCTGCGCGAAGCCGCCCGCATCCTGGCGGAGAAAAAACGCGTGGTGATCGTCGACACCTCCAACGAGATCGGCGGCGATGGCGACGTCCCCCACCCGGCGGTCGGTCGCGCCCGCCGCATGCAGGTCACCACCCCCTCCCACCAGCACGAGGTCATGATCGAGGCGGTCGAGAACCACAATCCCGAGGTGATCGTGATCGACGAGATCGGCCGCGAGCTGGAGGCCATCGCCGCGCGCACGATCGCCGAACGCGGCGTCCAGCTGATCGGCACCGCCCACGGCAACACGCTCGATAACCTGCTGCTCAACCCCACCCTGTCCGACCTGGTGGGGGGGATCGAATCCGTCACGCTGTCCGATGAGGAAGCGCGCCGGCGGGGCACGCAGAAAACGGTGCTCGAGCGGCGCTCGCCGCCGACCTTCGACCAGCTGATCGAGATCCAGACGCGCGATCGCATGGCGGTCCATGCCGACGTGGCAGCCGCCGTCGATGCACTGCTGCGCGGCTACCCGCTCCCGCCTGAAGTGCGCTGGCGCGATGCCGAAGGGCAGATCCATATCGAAAAAGCCCCCGCCGCCCCGCGCCCCACCGGGCGAGACCCGCAGGGCTTCCGCCGGCAGGGCAACGGGCATCAGGTAACCGAGTTGGACCCTTCCGGCAGGTACCCCCAGGAGAGTTCCTTCCTGCGCCAGTCCGAATTCTCCCGCAATCCCGACCAGCCGGCCAATACGGTCCGCATTTATCCGTACGGCGTGGCCCGCAACCGGCTGATGCAGGCCATCAAGCGCCTGCGCGTGCCGGCCGTGGTGATCCGCGAAGCCGGGGAAGCCGACGTGCTGGTCACGCTGCGCTCCTATTACCGCAAGCGCCAGCAGACGGTGGTGGACGCGGAAAACCGCTCCCTGCCGATTTACGTCCTGCGGGCCAACACCATCAAGCAAATGGAGCGCTTCTTGATGGACCTGTTCGATTTGCCCGCGGCGGGCGAATCCGGGGCCAGCGAAGACCAGGTCATCGCCCGCACGCGCGCCGCCATCAACGAAGTGCTCAACGGCGAGCGCTGGGTGGAGCTGCCGCCGGCCTCCTCCTACCTGCGCCGGCTCCAGCACGAGATGGCCCGCCGCGCGGAGCTGGTCTCCCATTCTTACGGCAAAGAGCCTTACCGGCGGGTGCGCATTTTCCGAGAAGGCTAGCACCGTAATTTAAAATGCTGTTTTGAAACGTGCAGGACCGGGTGTGCGCCGATCCCCCGGTCCTGTTCACCCAACCATTTTCAAGTGCCGATACCCTGAGGAGGATCGATGCCATCCGTAATCAACGTACTGGGCGTCATTCTGGGCGGTGGCGCCGGCAAGCGCCTCCACCCGCTCACGCGCGACCGCTCAAAGCCGGCGGTGCCCTTCGCCGGCAAATACAGGCTGATCGACGTCCCGATCTCCAACTGCATCAATTCCGGCATCTCGCGCATCGCCGTCCTGTCACAGTACAACTCCGTTTCCCTGCACCGCCACATCACCCGCACCTACAACTTCGACCCCTTCCACAGCGGCTGGGTCCAGATCTGGGCTGCCGAGCAGACCCCCCAGAGTGAGGACTGGTACCAGGGCACGGCCGACGCCGTCCGCAAACAAATGCTGGAGATCAATTCCACCCGGGCGGAGGACGTCCTGATCCTGGCCGGCGACCACCTTTACCGCATGGACTATGAGCAAATGGCGGAGTTCCACTGGGACAACGATGCCGACATCACCGTAGCCGTCCAGCCGGTGCGCGCCGACGATGCCTCCCGCTTCGGGCTGCTGCACCGGGACGAGCAAGGGCGCATCATCAACTTTCTTGAAAAGCCCAAAGACCCGGCCCTTTTAGCCGACTTTGCCAGCCGGGACGACCCCGAGCGCCCCTACCTGGGCTCGATGGGGATCTACATGTTCAAGGTCGATGTGCTGGACGACCTGCTTCAGGACAGCCATCACACCGATTTCGGGGGCGACGTGATCCCCAGCGCCATCCCGACGCATCGCGTGTTCGGTTTCGACTTTGAAGGCTACTGGGAGGACATCGGGACCATTCGCTCGTTCTACGAGACCAACCTCGCCCTGGCGCACCCCGAATCCCCATTCGACTTCCACGACCCGCGCGGACCGATCTTCACCCGCGCCCGCTTTCTGCCGGGCTCGACGATTGACGGCGCCACCATGGAAAACGTGCTGCTGGGGGACGGCTGCCGCATCGGCCAGGCCATCATCCGCGAATCGGTCATCGGGCTGCGCAGCCAGATCTCGGACGGGGTCAAGATCAGCCGCACCATCCTGATGGGCGGCGACTACTACACGCCCAAGCGGAACGACCCCCACCCGGAAGTTCCGATCGGGATCGGAGAGGGCTGCCGCATCGACGGCGCCATCATCGACAAGAACGCCCGCCTGGGCGCAGGCGTGGTGATCCGCCCCTTCCCGCCCGGAACGGAATTCGATGGCGAGCACTTCGCGGTGCGGGACGGGATCGTCGTCATCCCCAAGAACTCGATCCTGTCGCCAAAAACGCATATCGGGCCCGAGGAGAGTTGATTATTCCTTCCGCAAGGAGGGCCAATACCGGT
>JBFKII010000073.1:0-14959 GCA_041632295.1 Anaerolineales bacterium
ACCCGCGATTGTCCCAATCCGGAAAATAGACAAAGGCCTATCTTTAAAACGCCGCCGGTTTTTGGTGCGGGGGAAATTCAACTTTCCGAAACTCGTTGCTGGATTCGGCCGATCCCCCGCTCTTCACGGGTGCGACAGCCCCCCCATCCCGGGGTCCGGTCTGCGCACGGATTGATTTCTGGGGGTTTGGATGCTTATCTGGGCGCCTCTGGGTCTCTGCGATCAAAATGGCAGGTTACTCGCCGCCTTCGGGCAACGGTGTTTCCCCCGCTTTGACAAGCCCCAGGCGAATAGCTAAAATGATGCACGCTTTCCCACACGCCGCGTGGGAAGGGGATGTGCCTCCCCGATCGCCCTGCGAACCAATCCCCGTGGCAGTTCACCAAGGACCTCCATGAGCGCCTGGCCCGGAAAATACGTCATCGGCCTGACCGGCAACATTGCCACCGGCAAGAGCGTGGTGCGCAGGATGCTGGAGCACCTGGGTGCATACGGGATCGACGCCGACAGCCTGTCCCACCGCACGATCGCCCGCGGGGCGCCCGGCTACCAGCCGGTGGTTGAGTACTTCGGCCGTTGGGTGCTGGATTCCGAAGGCCAGATCGACCGCAGCCGGCTGGGCCGCATTGTTTTCTCCGATCCCGAGCAGATGCGAAAGCTGGAATCCATCATCCACCCACTGGTCCGCCAGGCGATCGACATCCTGATCCGGCGCGCCCGCCACAAGGTGATCGTTCTGGAGGCTATCAAGCTGCTGGAGGGCAATCTGCATGAGTCCTGCGACTCGATCTGGGTCACCGCCGCCTCGCGCAGGGTCCAACTGGCCCGGCTTCAGCGCCATCGCAGGCTTTCCGAAAGCGAGGCGCTGACCCGCATCAACGCCCAGGGGCCTCAGCGGGATAAGCTTTCAGCGGCGGGTGTGGTGATCGACAACAATGGGGATTTCGAATCGACCTGGAACCAGGTCGCGGCCGCCTGGAAAAAACTGGTCATCGGGGAAGAACCCCGGCCGGAACCCGATGCGGTAGCCGAGCCCGGCGAGCTGCAGGTCGAGCGCGCCCAGCCGCGCCAGGCCAGCGAGATCGCTGCTTTCGTGACCCGCCTCAGCGATGGGAAGCGGGAGATGTCCCGCAACGATGTCATGGCTGCGTTCGGGGAAAAGGCCTACATGCTGCTGCGGCATGAGGCCGCGCTGGTCGGGCTGGTCGGCTGGCAGGTCGAAAACCTGATCACCCGCACGGGGGACGTGTTCCTGGAAAAGGACGTGCCGATCCCGGCCGCCATGCAGGCCCTGATGGAGCAGGTCGAGGCCGCTTCTCAGGAACTCCAGAGCGAGGTCTCGCTCCTATTCCTGCCCGAGGCGTTGGCCGCCGTTGAGGATGCCTGGAAGCCGCTCGGGTACGAGCCCAGCAGTGTGGAAGCCCTGAATGTGCGGGCCTGGCAGGAAGCGGCCCGGGAATCGCAGCAGGCAGGGGCCGTGATGCTCTTCAAGCAGCTGCGCGCCGACCGCATCCTGCGGCCGATTTGAAACGTTGTCGCCGCCCATTCCCCAAAGCCGCAATACCATGAAGCCGGGGGTTGACCGGATCGGATTGCGGTAGAATCATCGACGTGGTCGCTATTTTAGACAATATCAGCTTTATCCTGCAGCGCCTGACCTGGTGGAGCGTCCTGGACATTCTCCTGGTCACCGCGATCATCTTCGCCATCCTGCTGCTCCTGCGCGACACCCAGGCGGTGGTGCTGGTGCGCGGGGTGATGATCATCCTGATCCTGCTTGGGGTCCTGACCGGATTTGAGGTCCTGCCGGCATTTTCCTGGCTGGTGCGCACCACCCTGCCGGCATTGCTGGTCGCCATCCCGGTGATTTTCGCCCCCGAAATCCGGCGCGCATTGGAGCGGGTCGGGCGGGCCAGCAACATCCTGCCGTTTTCCGCCGGCATCCAGGGCATGCAGGAAGTGATCGAAATCGTGGTCCGGGCGGTGGACCAGCTCTCCGACCTGCGCTACGGCGCGCTGATCGTCATGGGCCGCTACGACCCCCTCAAGGAGTACGGGGAGACCGGCATCCCGCTCAACGCCCAGGTCAGCGAAAAACTGCTGATCCAGATTTTTTACCCTAACACCCCGCTGCACGACGGCGCGGTGATCATGGAGGGCAGCCAGATCATGGTCGCCGCGGCGGTGATGCCCCTGGCGACCGGGGACATCCAATCGCAGTCCCCGCGGCGCCGGCTTGGCCTGCGGCACCGGGCGGCCATCGGCGTTTCCGAAGCCACCGACGCGGTGGCGATCGTGGTCTCCGAAGAGACCGGAGCCATTTCGATCGCCTCCGGAGGGCGCATCATCCGGCGCCTGGACACCGCCCGGGTGCGCAACATCCTGACCGGCTTCTACCGCCCGCTGGAAGAAAAACAGGGCCTGGAGGGCTGGCTGAGCCGTCTGTTCCAGCGGCAGGCCAGGCAGGAAAAATGATCCGGGATTTCGCCGGCTGGATGGGCCGCAACCTGGGCCTGCTGATCCTCGCCCTGGTGCTTTCCGGGATCGTCTGGGTTTCGGCGGTCACCAGCGCCGATCCGAACGAAGAATGCAGCAACCCCAGCTCCCTGCCGCTGGATGTCAACGGGGTGCCGGACCGCTACATCCTGGAGGGGGAAGTGCCTTCCCAGGTGACGATCCGGCTGTGGGCGCCGCGTTCGGTTTGCCAGCAGATGGCGGCCGATCCGAATTCCGTCCAGGCTGCCATCGACCTTTCCGGCCTGCAGGCGGGCGATCACAGTGTGGACGTGGCCTATACCATCTCAGGGCAATACGTCCCGGTCCGCATCCTGGAGACCAATCCGACCACCGTCAGCCTGACCCTGGAGGAGTTCGCCAGCCGAACCCTGCCGCTGGCCCCTGAGATCACTGGGGAGCCGGCCCCCGGCTATACCCTCGGCCTTCCCATTCTGAACGAAAGCCGGGTGGTGATCTCGGGTACGCGCACGCTGGTCGACCGCGTCGACAAGGCGATCGTCTCCCTGGACGTGACCGACGCCACCGGCGAGATCAACACCAGCCGGCCAGTCCAGCTGCTGGATGCCAGCGGCGCCCTGGTCACCGGGCTGGAGATCAGCCCGGCTACGGTCATCATTCGCCAGATCATCGAGCGTCCGGGGACCTTCCGCGAGGTGATCGTGCGCGTGATCTACCAGGGCGCCCCGGCCGAAGGCTACCGCCTGACGAGCATCACCCCCACCCCCCAGATCGTGACGATTTTTTCCTCGAACGCCAACCTGGTCCGCGAAATGCCGGGCTTTGTCGAGACCGAGGTGATCGACCTGACCGGGGCGACCGACGATATCGAGCAGCGCCTGCGACTGATCCTACCGGAAGGGGTGTTCGTGGACGGTGAGCAGACCGTGCTCGTGCAGGTCGGCATCGCGGCGATCGAATCGAGCATCACCCTGAACCTGCCGGTCGAGCTGAACGGCCTGCCGCCCGACCTGCAGGCGGTGCTCTCCCCCGAGACGGTCGACGTGATCGTCTCCGGGCCGCTGCCGATACTGGACGGCCTTCAGCCGCTTGATATCCGCGTGGTGCTGGACATGGCCGGGCTGGAACCCGGGACCTACAACCTGGAGCCGCGCATCGAGATCATCCCGGTCGGGCTGTTCGCCCAGACCCTGCTGCCCAGTTCCATCGAGGTCACAGTAAGCATTGCGCCCACCCCAACCGCGACCATCCCGGTCACCCCGGCTGACCCACAGGCGCTGACCCCGACCCCCGGACCGACTCCCACCATCGGGCCATGAAGCCGCTTGTCGCGCTGGTTGGCCGCCCCAACGTGGGCAAAAGCACGCTGTTCAACCGCCTGGCGGGCGAGCGCCTGGCGGTGGTGGACGACGTGCCCGGCACCACGCGCGACCGGCTGGTCGCTGAAGGGGACTGGAACGGCGTGTTTTTTGACCTGGTCGACACCGGCGGGATCGACCCCTCCGAAGTCCGCATCGGGGAAGGCCGTGAACCGCTGTCGATCGGTTCGCGCGAATTCATCGACCAGATCCGCGAACAGGCGGAGGTCGCCATCCGCAGCGCCGACGCGATCGTCTTCCTGGTGGACGTGGCGAGCGGGGTCACGCCGGCGGACGTAGAGGTGGCCCAGATCCTGCGCCGCCTGCAGACACGCCGGGAGGGCCGGCCGCACCCACCGATTATCCTGGCAGTCAACAAGTGCGACAGCCAGCAGCGTGCGGACCAGGCCTGGCAGTTTTTCGAACTCGGTCTGGGCGAGCCGTATCCGATCTCGGCGCAGCACGGCCGCGGCACCGGCGATATGCTAGACGCCCTGGTGGCCGCCCTGAACGTGCAGCCGGAAGAGACCGAGGAGGACGACTCGGTCAAGATCGCCATCATCGGCAAACCGAACGCCGGCAAATCCACCCTGCTCAACCGCCTGGTCGGGGAGGAGCGGGCGATCGTCAGCCCGATCCCCGGCACCACCCGCGATGCGGTCGACACCCGCCTGGAATTCGACGGCGTGCCCGTCACCCTGATCGACACCGCCGGCATCCGCAAGCGCGGCAAGATCGAGCGCGGTGTGGAGAAATACAGCGTGCTGCGGGCGCACCGCGCCATCCAGCGCGCCGACGTCGTGCTGCTGGTGGTGGACGCCCAGCAGGGGGTCACGGCCCAGGATACTCACATCGCCGGTTTCATCCTGGAGGCCTGGAAGAGCGTGGTGATCGTGGTCAACAAGTGGGACGCCATCGAAAAGGACACCCACACGATTTACGAATACACCGATCACGTTCGCCAGCAGCTCAATTTCCTGGACTACGTGCCGGTGCTGTTCGTTTCCGCCCTGACCGGCCAGCGCGTTGACCAGGTAATGCCGCAGGCGCTGATCGTGCAGGAGGAGCGCCTGGCGCGCATTTCCACCTCGCAGATCAACAAAGTGCTGCGGGATGCGCAGGACCGCCATCCGGCCCCCTCGCGCGCCGGCCGGCCCCTGAAGATCTTCTACGGCACACAGGTGCGCAGCGACCCCCCGACGTTCATGATCTATGTCAACGACCCCAAGCTGGCCCATTTCACCTACCTGCGCTATCTGGAAAACCGCTTCCGCGAGCATTACCATTTTCTCGGCACGCCGATCCGGTTTGTGCTCAAGGGCCGGCGGGAAGATTGATATAATCAATTATGTAATACGGGTTACGTGATACGTAATATTCCTATATGATCGACGACTCTGATCTCCATGCCATCGTCAAGCGGGTCGTGAGCCAGCATTTGCCAAACCCGGCACCCTCGCAAGAAGCCCGCCCCGCTGCGCCCCAGCCGGCTGCCGTGCAGGTGCTCGAACCGGCGCGGCGCGGACCTGTCGCGCTGGGGGCTGACCACGGCGGCTTCCGCCTGAAGGAGGCGCTTAAGGCCCACCTGGAAGCCCAGGGATACACCGTGATCGACTGCGGCACGCATTCCCAGGACTCGGTCGATTACCCCGATTTCGCCCGTGCCGTGGCCAGGCTGGTGGGCGCCGGCAAGGCCTGGCGCGGCATCATGGTCGACGGGGCGGGGATCGGCTCCTGTATGGTGGCCAACAAGCTGCCTGGCGTGCGCGCTTCGATGTGCTATGATCACGCCACCGCGCACAACGCCCGCGAGCACAACGATGCCAACGTGCTGACTTTGGGTGCCGGGCTGATCGGCGAGCACCTGGCAGTGCAGATCACCGATATCTGGCTTGCCACGCCGTTCGCCGGCGGCCGGCACGCCCGGCGCGTGGACAAGATCATCGCCCTGGACGGGTAGGCGGGCCGCGGCCGGCCTGCGCCAAACCTGGAAGAAACGTGGCAACAAACGACCCTGCAACCATCGAAAAGATCGTCGAGATCGTCACACGCGAGGTGCTGATCGCCCTGGCGGAACAGGAGCAGAACGCCAACGCCGGCGACCACTGCTCCGAATCCTGCGCCGAGGGCCTGTGCGTGCAGACCTGCACCGACCGCGTCGGGCGGGTGGTCAGCGCCGGCGCGCAGCGGCTGACCGCCTCCCTGGGCGCCGCACCCCCGGAACGGGCGATCGCCGCCCTGATCGACCACACCCTGCTCAAGCCCGACGCCACCGAGGACCAGATCGCCCAGCTGTGCTTCGAGGCCCGCAAATACGGCTTCGCCTCGGTCTGCGTCAACCCTTCCCACGTCAAACTTTGCGCCCAATTGCTGAAAAACTCGGATGTGCGCGTCTGCACCGTGATCGGCTTCCCGCTGGGCGCCAGCGCCACGGACGTCAAGGTTTTTGAAACCGAGAAAGCGATCCGCGACGGCGCCACCGAAATCGACATGGTGCTCAATATCGGGGCGCTGAAATCGCGCGATTACGATTACGTCGCCAAGGACATCAACGCCGTGGTGTACTCGGCACACGCCCACGGGGCGATCGTCAAGGTCATTTTGGAGACCGCCCTGCTGGACCGGGAGGAAAAGATCGCCGCCTGCCTGATCGCCAAAGAGGCGCAGGCGGATTTCGTCAAAACTTCCACCGGCTTCAGCGGCGGGGGCGCCACGGTCGAGGACGTCGCGCTGATGCGCGAAGTGGTCGGCCCGGCGATGGGCGTCAAGGCCTCCGGCGGTGTCAAGTCCATGGAGGACGCCCGGCAGATGGTCGAAGCCGGCGCCACCCGCATCGGCGCCTCGGCCGGCGTGAAGATCGTCTCTGGCGAGAACGCCGCGGCGGGAGGGTATTGATTATGCTGATCGCCAAAATCATCGGGACGACCGTATCCACCATCAAGGACGAAAAGCTCGTCGGGCGCAAGCTGCTGATCCTGCGCCAGACCGACGAGACCGGCGAGCCTTACGGCCGGCCTTACGTGGCCGTCGACACCGTCGATGCCGGCGTCGGGGACCTGGTGCTGACGGCGCACGGCTCTTCGGGCCGCCAGACCTACCTGACCAAAGAATCGCCCGTGGACGCCGTCATCATGGCGGTGATCGACCACCTGGAAGTCGACGGGACGGTGGTGTACAGGAAAACGTGATGGACCGGGATCTGCAGTCGATCCAGGAGGCCCGCGACCTGATGGTCGCCGCCCGCGACGCCCAGCGCATCTGGCACGACGCCACCCAGGCGCAGGTCGACCGGGTCTGCGAGGCCATGGCGCAAGCCGCCTACGGGGCATCCGAGCGGCTGGGGATCATGGCCGCCGAGGAGACGGGCTACGGCGTGCCGGACCATAAGCGCCTGAAGAACGAGTTCAGCTCGCGCAACGTCTGGGAGAGCATCAAGGACGTGCCCACGGTCGGCGTGGTCGAACACGACCGTGAAAGAAAAGTGTACAAGATCGCCTGGCCTATGGGTGTGGTGGTGGCGCTGACCCCCAGCACCAACCCCACCTCCACTGTCATGTTTAAGATCCTGATCTCGGTCAAGGCGCGCAACGCCATCGTAGTCGCGCCGCACCCCTCGGCGAAGAAATGCTGCTACGAGACCACCCGCCTGATGGCGGAGGCGGCCGAGGCGGCCGGCGCTCCGCCCGGCCTGGTGGCCTGCGTGCAGCACATCAGCCTGCCGGGCACCAACGCGCTGATGGGCCACCGCTACACCGGCGTCATCCTGGCGACCGGCGGCACCCCGATGGTGCGTGCAGCCCACTCGCAGGGCAAGCCGGCCTACGGCGTCGGCCCGGGCAACGTGCCGGTCTACGTCGACCGCAGCGCCGATCTGGAGAAGGCCGCCCGCTACATCGTGGGCAGCAAGGCCTTCGATTATTCCACCATCTGCGCCACCGAGCAGGCGGTGATCGCCGATGCGCCCATCGCCCGCCGCCTGGAGGCACTGATGAAGGGCGAGGGCGCTTTTTTCGTGAGCGAATCCCAGGCGGAGGCGCTGCGCAAAATCCTGTTCCACCCGGACGGGACGATCAACGCCCCGACGGTGGGGAAATCGCCCCAGTATCTGGCCGCCATGGCCGGCTTCCAGGTGCCTGAAAGCGCCCGCATCCTGGTGGCGCGCCTGCAGCAGGTGGGCCCGGAGGAGCCGCTCTCGCGCGAAAAGCTGACCACCGTGCTGGGCTGGTACGAGGCCGACGGCTGGGAGGCAGGCTGCGACCGCTGCGTCGAGCTGATCCTGTTTGGCGGGCGCGGCCACAGCCTGATCATCCATGCCGAGGACGAGAAGGTGATCATGGCCTTCGGGCTGGAGAAGCCCGTTTTTCGCATCGGCGTCAACACGCTTGGCACGCTGGGCGCCATCGGCCTGACCACCGGCGTGGCACCGTCCATGACACTGGGCCCCGGCGGATTCGGCGGCGCCATCACCGGCGACAACATCACCGTGCACCACATGTTCAATCTCAAGCGGCTGGCTTACGAGACCGAACCTCCCCCAGATTCGGCCATGCGCCCGGGCGTCATTCCGGTGGGCTCTTCCGGGGCCCCCAGCCCGCAGCAAGTCGAGCGGGTGGTGCGGGAGGTAGTGGATGAAATACTTAGGTAAGGAAGCCAGGAAGAAAGGAAACAAGGAATCTGGATCGCAATATTTGGATTGGTATATTGGTCCTTTGCTTGAAGGAGGTATTTAAAGGATACTCCCCTTAAAAACTGAATAGGAGCTAAGATGAAGGGTGGAAAAGAATTAGAACATCAAGCTTTGACCGGGAAGATTATCGCAGCAGCGATAGATGTTCACAAGAAACTTGGTCCTGGATTTGTAGAATCGATATACGAGAATGCGCTGGTTTACGAACTTGAGCGCAGAGGGTTGAAAGTTGACCAGCAGGTATCGGTCAAGGTTTATTATGATGATTTATTGGTAGGAAATCATCGCCTGGATTTGGTGGTGGAGGATACGATTGTTGTAGAATTAAAAGCAATAAAGCAGATTCTGGATCTGCATTTTGCGATTGCCCGGTCTTATCTCCGTGCCACGAACAGGCGTCATGGGCTGATGTTGAATTTCGCAAAAACAACTCTGGAAATCAGAAGGGTCATTGCTTGAATTTAAGTTACTGATTACGTTGTAGGCCGGTTTCAGGATAGAGGCTAAATAGGCTTTTTCCTGGCTTCCTGCCTTCATTATCAAAGGAGCATCATATGGCACAGGATCCGGCATTTATTGCCCTAGGAATGGTTGAAACCCGCGGCCTGGTCGGGGCGGTCGAGGCAGCCGATGCGATGGTCAAGGCGGCCAACGTCTCGCTGATCGGCTCCGAGTACGTCGGGGGCGGCTTCGTCACCGTGATGGTGCGCGGCGACGTCGGGGCGGTCAAGGCGGCCACCGACGCAGGCGCCGCGGCGGCCAAGCGGGTCGGCGAGCTGGTCTCGGTGCACGTCATCCCGCGCCCGCACGAGGACGTCGAGATGATCCTGCCGCAGCAGACCAAGGGCGGCTTCGGCGGCCGCTCCGCGGGTGACGAATAGCCTGATTTCGCGCGCCCGCCGGGTGCTGCTGGCCCCTGAGGAGTCCGCCCGCGCTGAACCGATCGCGCAGGCGCCGAACGGCCCGCTGCGTGTCGGGGTCGACCTGGGCACCGCCTACCTGGTGGTGCTGGCCCTGGATGCGGACTGCCGGCCCCTGGCCGGGGAGTTCCAATTCGCACAGGTGGCCCGCGACGGGCTGGTTGTGGACTTCGTCCGGGCCGTCGAGCTGGTCGGCGAGATGAAGGAGCGGCTGGAGCGCCGGCTGGGCGCCCCGCTGACCCAGGCGGCGAGCGGATACCCCCCGGGCGTGCCGCAGGCGGAAGTTCGGGCCATCGCCAATGTGCTGGAGGCCGCCGGGCTGCGGTGCAGCGGGCTGCTGGACGAGCCGACCGCCGCTAACGCCGTGCTGCGCCTGAAGGACGGCGCCATTGTGGATATTGGCGGCGGCACCACCGGGGTGGCCGTGGTGCGGGAGGGGCAGGTGGTCTACACCGCCGATGAGGCCACCGGGGGCACGCATTTCACCCTGGTGATCGCCGGCGCCCGGGACATCCCCTTCGAGCAGGCCGAGCGCCTCAAGCTGGACCCCGAGATGCAGCCGGTTTTGCAGCCGCTGGTGCGCCCCGTCATGGAAAAAGTCGCCAGCATCACCGCACGCCACACCCGGCCCTACGAGGTCGAGTCCCTGACCCTGGTCGGCGGGGCTGCGGCTTTTCCGGGCTTTGCCGACGTGGTTGCGGAGTACACCGGGATCCCGACCGCGGTTGCGGAAGAGCCGATGTTCGTCACACCGCTGGGGCTAGCCATCGCGGATGAAAGATCGTAGATCACAAATCGCAGATCTGGGATCTGTGATCAGCGATCTGCGATCCAAAAAAAGGAGAGAGAATGGCAGAATCATCATTTTCACTGCGCTGCTACTGCTACCTCGACCGTATGCAGGCGCAGTACGCCGCGTTTGTCGGGACGGTCACTCAGGGAGATCTGCCGACGGAAGGCATGGCTTCGCTGTACGTCGAGATGGCGCCGGGGAACGAGGTCTTCCGCACGGTGGACATCGCCGTCAAGGCCACCGAGGCCAAGCCGGGCGCGCAGATCGTCGAGCGCGAGTTCGGCATGTTCGAGATCCACTCGCACAGCCAGGCCGACGTGCTTGAATCCGGCCGCATCGTGCTGGACCGGCTGGGGCTCAAAAAAGAGGACCGCATCAAGCCACAGATCGCCTCCACCCAACTGATCACCAACGTCGATCCGTACCAGGCGCAGCTGCTCAACCGATTCCGGCGTGGCTCCATGCTGGTCCCCGGAGAGACCCTGCTGGTCCTGGAGGTGGCGCCGGCGGCGTACATCAATTTCGCCTGCAACGAAGCGGAGAAGAAAGCGACCATCAAGATCGTGCACGTTTCTTCGGTCGGGCGCTTCGGCCGCATGTGGCTGTCGGGCACCGAGGCGGACATGAACACCGCCCGCAACGCCGCCACCCAGGCGCTCGAATCGCTGGAAGGGGTCTAGGGCCCGCCACAGGAGATCGCCCATGCCCAAAACGTTTTACACCGAGCAGGATATCGAAGGGCTGCACCGCCAGGGGGTGACTTCGCTGGTCGTCAACGAGGATGTCGTTCTGACGGAGCTGGCGCGCGAGAAAGCCGACCGGCTGGGGGTGCGGCTGGTGCGGGAGCACGACACGCCGCCCAGCGCCCCGGTGCGCCCGTACATCGCCTCATCGAGACCGGCCCCGGTGGAGAAGCCTCAGGCCTCGGGCAGTTCCGACCTGCGCGAAAAAGTGCGCCAGGCGGTGATCGCCCGCCTGGGGGACGAGGTCGACCCGCAGCTTTTGGATACCATCATCCGCCGCGTGCTGGACAACGTCGGGATTTCCTAGGCGCCGGCGATGATTTTCGGTCGGGTGCGCGGCACCGCTGTCTGTACGATGAAATATCCGGGGCTGGAGGGGGTCAAGCTGCTGGTGGTCGAGCCGCTCAACAAGCGCCTGGAACCGGTCGGGGGCCTGCAGGTGGCCTGCGACGTGGTGCAGGCCGGGCCGGGGGACCTGTGCGTGATGGTGCGCTCGCGCGAGGCCGCGCTGGCCATGCCGGATGTGCGCTTCGTCCCGGTAGACCTGGCGCTGGTCGGGATCATCGACGAGCTGGTCGTGCGCCCGGATGGCGAGTTCGATTTCACCTTCAAGGAAGGCAGCACGAGGTACACCTGATCCATGGTCCTGGGTAAAGTTGTCGGCACGGTGGTGACCACCATCAGCCACCCGCATTTCAAGCACCGCCGCCAGCTGGTCGTCCAACCGCTGGAGCTGCCGGGGGAAACGCCTGAGGGGGAGTTTATCGCCCTGGACACCACCAACGCCGGCATCGGAGACACCGTGTTGGTCAACCGGGAGGGCAACGGCGCCCGCCAGGTGCTCAACAACCCGGACGGTTGTGTGATCTCCGTGATCGTCGGGATCGTCGATTCGCTCCATATCGAGACTTTGAAGTAAAATTCTCGTAAAGGACGGATGAGAAAAGGCTCATCCTCCATTCTTCCCCTTGTTTGAGATCGGGGATGCTTTATAATTTTTGAGCCGGTACAAACCCCGGGCATTTATTGAACTTTTTTGAGGCTTTTTTGGAAAACTTCCACACCGAGTCCTACCCGGACCCCATCGAATACGAAGGCAGGAAGGGCGGGGTACTGCGCATCCTGGTCGACATTTTTGAGACCATCCTGCTATCGTTGATCCTGTTCCTGGCGATCAACGCCATTTCCGCTCGTATCCGGGTGGACGGCTTCAGCATGGAGCCGACGCTCCAGACCGGTGAGTATGTGATCGTCAACAAGCTCTCCTACCGCATGAGCGAGCCCAAGCGCGGGGAGATCATCGTCTTCCACTTCCCGCGGCTGCCGGAGCAGGAGTACATCAAGCGCATCATCGGCCTGCCGGGAGATGAAGTGCAGATCCGCGACGGCATGGTGACGGTCAACGGGGTGGTGCTGGAGGAGCCCTACATCAAGGCCGAGCCGTCTTACCGCGGCAACTGGACGGTCCCGGATGACGCCCTTTTCGTGCTGGGCGACAACCGCAACAACTCCTCCGACTCCCACAACTGGGGCTGGGTGCCGCTGGACTATGTGATCGGCAAAGCGGTGTTTGTGTACTGGCCGCCCACGGAGTGGGGCGTGATCGAAGGACCGATGGAGGCGCTGGCGGCGCCATAGGCCGAGCGATGAGCGAAGAACGAAGCGAGCATATCGAATACCCCTGCCCGTCGTGTGCGGGTGGGCGCCGATCCCTGCACCACATCACGTATTTCGCCTGGATGCGGAACCAGCTGGTGACCGTGCCGAACTTCCCCGCCTGGATCTGCGACCTGTGCGGGGCGCGCGACTACGACTCGCGTGCGGTCTCCTGGCTGAACACGATCCTGAGCTCGCAGGACCGCGGGTCCGGCCGCCGGCCGATGGCGGGGCCGCCCCCAACCACGGGCTGACCTGCCGCAGGCGGGCTGGCGAAGCGCCAGGGCCTGAGCGCGTGATCATCGAATTGGAGGAGTGACTTGTTACCGGGCACCGGCCGTTCCATCGTCCTGAATTTTTTCACACCGAGCTACCGCCTTTTGGGGCGGGTGTTTGTGGGCAGTTCCGGGATGCTGGGGGTGATGAACGATCCGAACACGTCATCGATCGAGGTTTCCGAAGCCAGCATGGCGCGCCTGCACGAGCCGAAGAAGATCGCCGACCGCACGCAGTCGGTCCGGTTGGTCAAGCGCGGCATCGAGGTGATCGGGGTGGGGCGCGAGTTCGACGTCGGCCCGACCTCGGTGGCGCGCGGCGGCTACGGCCGGCTGACGCGCTACCAGGTGCGGGTGGTTACGGCGTCCTTCGAGATGGAGGGGGAGATGGAGTGGGCCGGGCGCTTCGACCTGTCCTCGGCGGTGGTGGACGGCGGCGATTTCTTCCCGCTGTTCAATGCCACGCTGCGGGCGATCAACGTGTCGGACCTGTACATGAAGAGCCCGGCGCTGCTGGTCAACCGGACGCGCATCGATTTCATGCGCACGATCGAGGAAGAGGAGTAGGGGGTCCGGCCACCTGGCCGCAGCATGACGGTCCATTTTTCCACCGGCAAACCAATCCGAATAGAAAGGGGCAGGCAGCATGCTGCGTGAGCAGATCGTGCGGGTCGCCCGTCGCATGCAGGCCGAGGGCTACATCGCCGGTGCAGCCGGCAATTTGTCCGCCCGCCTGGATGCGGAGCGGCTGCTGATCACCCCGGCCGGGGCGAACAAGGGCGAGCTGGCGCCAGAGGCGCGTTTGGTGATCGACCTGGAGGGCAACTGCCTGGAGGGGGACGGGAGCTGCCGGCCGTCCAGCGAGCTGCCGATGCACCTCGAGATTTACCGCCGGCGCCCGGACGTGGGCGCAGTGGTGCACGCCCACCCGGTGCACTGCGTGGCGCTCTCGCTGGTGGGGGTTTCTCTGCAGACCCCTTACATCCCGGAGGCGCTGGTCCTGTTGGGCCCGGTGGCCACAACCCGCTATGCCACCCCATCCAGCACGGAGAACCGCGATGCCATCGGCGGGCTGATCGGCGAGCATGATGCGATTGTACTGGCGCACCACGGCTCGCTGACGGTGGGGCGGGACCCGGAGGAGGCCTTCATGCGGCTGGAGGTGCTCGAACACACCGCCAAAACGGTGGCGCTGGCGCATATGATCGGCGAGCCGCGGGCGCTTTCGGAGGGTGCGGTGGAGAAACTGCTGGCCATGCGGGCGGGGTATGGTCTGGGGAAGGAAGGGGAGAGCACGCTGGGGATGCGCATCGCGGCGGAAGTCGAGCGCCTGACGCTTGACCTTGAGTAGCCTGGATGGTAAAATCCCGGGCGCTTTGATGGTGGCGCAGCCATCAGGTTTTAGAGCCCGGAGTTTTCGCCGGCAGAAAAGCCTGCGATACCAGGAACCACTTTTGGGCAGTAGAGTTTTTGAGCGGTAGCGACAAAACTCTTAAATGGTGGCAAAATTGATTTAAGCGGAAAGATACATTTTCGTTCAAGAAATCTATCACGCCTGCCGCTCGTGGAGTTTTAGAGCGAAGCGATAAAACTCCGAGAAAGCGCGCAGCGCTTTCCGCCCCCATCGTCTAGGGGACCAGGACGTAGCCCTTTCAAGGCTAAGACCGGGGTTCGAATCCCCGTGGGGGCACAGAAATAAAAAATCCTGCCGTAGGCGGGATTTTTTATTTCTGTCGTCGCAACGAGTTCGAAATGGAGAACGGGGCATAGACCCGTTCTCCCGCGATGGCGCAGCCATCGCCCGAATCACCCCCCGTGGAGGGCGATCATCATGCTGGCCTGTGGCCGGCATGATGATTCGGGAGAATGTCCGGCACAGCCGGCCATTCTAAGGTCTGAATGATCAGCCTACTGCGCAGTAGTCGTCAAAGAGCCTGGAAAGCGGATGACACGGAGCGGTGCGAGCGATGTCGCCGATCCTAATCGTCCTCGTGCTGGCCTCAGTCCTAGGGGAACCCGCCTGGGCTCAGTCGAAGGCGCAGCAACCTAGAG
>JBFKII010000074.1:0-14877 GCA_041632295.1 Anaerolineales bacterium
AAAACGCCGGCAGCCAGGCTGCCGGCGCTCTGTGTAGCGGTCTGCCCCGGTCAGATCACGATGTTGACCAGTTTGCCAGGCACCACGATGACTTTGCGCGGGCTTTTGCCGTTCAAGAAACGGCGGACTCCCTCGCTTGCCAGGGCGGCTTCCCTGGCTTCCTCGTCCGAAAACCCGGGGGGCAGTTCGATCCGGTCCCGCAGTTTGCCGTTCACCTGCACCGGCAGCACAATCGTGTCCTCGTGGGTGGCATCTTCATCCACCTGAGGCCAGGTTTGAGTGTGTATCGAGTACGGCTTGCCCATCTTCACCGACCACATCTCTTCGGCATTATGCGGGGTGACCGGCGCCATCATGCGCAGGTAGATTTCGACGGCCTCTTCCCAGGCTTCACTGCCGCGCGCGGCCGGCTCCAGTTCAACCATCGTGTTCAGCAGCTCCATCAGCGAGGAGATGATGGTGTTGAACTGGAAGGTCTCGAAGTCACGGGTGACGCTGCGCAGCGTCTGGTGCACTTTGCGCCGCAGCTGGCGGATCTCCTCTTCGGAAGCCGGTTTCCCTTCCGGTCGGTCTTCCGCGGTGAACAAATCCCAGACCCGCCGCAGCCAGCGGTAGACGCCTCCGATGCCGAAGCTGTTCCACGGGCTGCCCTGGTCCCAGCGGGCCATGAACATCAGGTAAGCCCGCACGGTGTCCGCCCCATATTCGGCGACCAGCGCATCCGGCGCGACGACGTTGCCGCGGCTCTTGGACATTTTCTCGCTGTCCTCTCCCAGCACGATGCCCTGGTTGCGCAGCTGCATCATGGGTTCGACCCCTTCCATGACGTCCATATCCCGGCCTGCCTTGTGGAAGAAGCGGGTGTAGATCAGATGCATGGTGGCATGTTCGATGCCTCCGGTGTAGGTGTCCACCGGCATCCAATATTCGTACTCTGCGGGGTCGAAAGGGCCCTGGTCGTAATGCGGGCTCAGATAGCGCAGATGGTACCAGGAGGAGCACATAAAAGTGTCCATCGTATCAGTCTCGCGGGTCGCGGGCTCGTCGCAAACCGGGCAGGTGGTTTTGGACCAGGTCGGATGGAATTTCAGCGGACTTTCACCGGTCGGGCGCCACTCGATATCCTCCGGCAGCAGCACCGGCAGCTCCTCCTCCGGGACCGGCTGGATGCCGCAGGTGTCGCAGTAAACCATTGGGATCGGCGCGCCCCAGTACCGCTGGCGGGAGATCAGCCAGTCCCGCAGCCGGTAGTTGACGTCGGCCCATCCAATCTTGCGCGCTTCCAGCCATTCCGTGACCGCCTTGATAGCGGGGTTCTTCATCCCTTTCTCGTTTGTTGCGGGGGTGCCGTCGAATTTCCCGCTGTTGACCATCACGCCTTCGTGCTCGTGGGCGGCTTCCATGGTGGCGCCGTCCAGGGCCTCCCCTTCGGGCTGAATTACCGGGATGATCTCCAGGCCATAGCGCCGTGCGAACTCGAAGTCACGCTGGTCATGAGCCGGGACGGCCATGATCGCGCCGGTGCCGTACGTCATCAGGACGTAATCGGCGATCCAGATCGGGATCCGGGCGTTGTTGACCGGGTTGATGGCGTAGCCGCCTGTGAAAACCCCGGTTTTTTCCTTGTCAACCGCCTCACGCTCGATGTCGCTTTGCCGTGCGGCTGCAGCCTGGTAGGCTTCGACCGCCTGCCGCTGTTCCGGCGACGTGACCTTGTCGACCAGCGGGTGTTCGGGCGCCAGGACCATGAACGTGGCCCCCCACAGAGTGTCGGGACGGGTGGTGAAGATTTCGATCGGGTCCTCGCTCTCAGTCGGAAAGATCACCGAAGCGCCTTCCGAACGGCCGATCCAATTGGTCTGCAGGGTCTGGACACGCTCGGGCCAATCGATGGCCGAAAAGTCCAGCAACTCCTCGGCGTAGTCCGTGGTCTTGAAGAACCACTGCTCGAGCAATTTCTTGTAGGTCGGTGTACCGCATCGTTCGCACACGCGTTCTTCCCCGATGACCTGCTCGCGCGCCAGCGTAGTGTTGTCTTTGGGACACCAATCGACCGCGGCTAATTTCCGATATGCCAGGCCGTTTTTGTACAGCTGCAGGAAATACCACTGTGTCCAGCGGTAGTATTCCGGGTCGCTGGAGACCGCCTCCCGGCGCCAGTCGAACATCGCACCCATGCTCTTCATCTGGGTGCGCATGCGGCGGATGTTCTCGTAGGTCCACTTTTTTGGGTGGATATTCCGCTTGATGGCCGCGTTTTCGGCGTTGAGGCCAAAAGCGTCGAAACCCATCGGAAACATCACGTTGAAGCCCTGCATGCGCATGAAGCGCGCCCGGGCGTCCGAGGGGGTCATCGCGTACCAATGGCCGATGTGCAGGTCTCCGGAAGGATAAGGCAGCATGGTCAGGGCGTAGTGTTTCGGCCGGGACGTATCAATATCCGCGTGGTAAATGCCGTCACGCTCCCACTTCTGCTGCCAGCGAGGTTCGATTTCGTTAGGGTTATAAGAGTCGTTCATTTCCATAGCTCCAGGTTCTTTTCCGGTTGTGCCCCGCGCAGTGCTGCGGGGGTGTTTATTTCTTGTGGTTGGCGGCGAACCGTACGGAACGCCTCAGCAGGCGGTCAGCGGTGCCCAAGGAGGCCCTCGAGGAGGGAGCGCACGCTCCAAACAAACGAACGACGGTTAATATTGTGTTTCATGCCGGACCTCCTTCTATGAATTATGAAAACAAAAAACCCTTCGCCACTCTGGGACGAAGGGAAACTCCGCGGTACCACCCGGATTGCCCGGGTGCAGGATCTGGACGATCCTGGCCTGCAGCCGGGCCACTCAAACCGGATAACGGACCGGTCCGCTGCAGGCTGATGATTTCACCTGCAGAACGCGCTCTCGCGAGCGGGTAAGCGAGTTCAGCCCAGGCGGATCTGCCGGTGCACTGCGGGCACCCTTGGCAGGGCTTGCACTCGGGGGCCCTGCCTCTCTGGCAGTTGGCATACTACTCTTACCGTTTTTTGCTATTCGATTGTAGTGGACCCAGAGGGACTCGAACCCTCGACCTTCTCAATGCCATTGAGACGCGCTCCCAACTGCGCCATGGGCCCCCGATCTGTGCGAGCAGCGGATTGGCTGCCAACCAGTGGACCTGGGGGGATTCGAACCCCCGACCTCTTCAGTGCGATTGAAGCGCGCTCCCAACTGCGCTACAGGCCCCGGTTCTAGGGTTCCGGGATTCTACATGAGCCGGCGAGGGGTGTCAAGGAGCGCCCCTGTGGACCGGTTCACATGCGTGAAAACCCATTCCAATCCATCTCCCCGGCCTGGATAGGGATCTGCAGGCGGTTTTCCTCCGGCGGCAGGGGGCACACCCAACGTGGGTTGTAGGCGCAAGAGGGGTTGTAGGCAAAGTTGAAGTCCAAAACCAGCTTGCCGCCCGAACCGCCCAGGTCCGCATGCTTGCGCGTGTCCAGCAGGTAGCGGCCGCCGCCGTAAGTGCCCTGCCCGTTGGTCCGGTCACGAAACGGTAAAAAGATCCCGCCGCCGTAGCCCTGGATCCAGTACAGGTAGAGGCTGGAATTGCCGTGAGGGAAGTTCAGATCGGCGCGCGCAAAGCGCTTGAGGCTGAAGCGGCCATCCTCGCCCAGCTCGTATTCCAGAATCTCGTCGTCCTCGACTGGCTCGACCTTGACCTCGAAGCGGTAAGCGGGATCGTAAGGGTAATAGGACAGGCCGTGGAACATCGTTTTTTGGTTCGCATCCAGGGCGGAAGAAGGGTGCGAGGCAAAAAGCTCATCGCGGCTGCGGACAAATTGGCGCCAGCGATCCAGCGGATCCGTATTTTCCTGGCGCACCTTAGCGTACATGGCGGCAACCCGCCGCCTGTAATCCTGCAACTCCAGGCGATCGAACCGTGTGGTTACCAATATTCCGACCCCGGCTCGCCTTTTATCGGGCCGACGATGTCGTGCGTCACCCAACCCCCGTAAAAACCTCCCGGCTGCGGCCGCACCAGCTCGCCGTCCACAGTGCAGGAATCCATCTTTCCCGCATAAAACGCCAGGTGATCTTTGATGGCCTGGTAACCGGGCATCGGGTCATGGTACGCCCAGGCGACGGAATAGGCAGTTTTATCGCCCACCTGGAGGTCGTAATAGGTCGCCCAGCCTTTCCATTCGCAGAAAGTCCGTTTTCCGGTCCTGGAAAGCTGGGCTATGCGGACGTCTTCCGGAGGCAGGTAATAGACCGGCGCGCCGGCGGTCTCAAGCACGCGCAGCGCCCGTTTTGTTTCGGCAATCTTCTCGCCATTAAAAGTCACTTCAATTTTTCGGGCTGTGGCTTCCACCCGCGGCGGCCTGGGATATTCCCAGACCGACTCCTGGCCCGGTCCGGGGGGGATTGGCGTTGGCTTCATGTTGTTCTGCTTCCTTGAATGATTTTCAATGCGGGCCTGAAACTGTGGATCAGGGCCTTATCTATCGACCTGCCGGACCGGACGGATCTTACTCTGGGCATGAGGACCTTCAATTCGGGACTATAATTTCAAAAACGAGGTGCTTGATGCTGACACCCGAACTCATCCAATCCCGCCAAAATCGCCTGTCCATCATCCTGGAAAACAGCCCTTTTCAGGCCGCCGCTTTTAACCCCGGACCCACCATGACCTACCTGACCGGCCTGCATTTCCACCTGATGGAGCGACCAATCGTCCTGATGGTTTCACCCGGAAAGACCCCTTGCCTGGTGCTACCGGAACTGGAAACCGCCAAACTGGAAGGCCTGACGTTTCAGGTGCGGGCTTTCCCCTATCCAGAAAATCCACGCGATTGGATTGCGGCTTTCCAGGGGGCGGCCAATTCCCTGGGACTGGAGGGGTCGCAGGTCGGCGTGGAAGCCAACCATATGCGGGTCCTGGAGCTGCGGTTCCTGGAAGAGAGCGCAGCCGGCGCACAGTTCTTGCCGGCGGATGGGGCCCTTTCGGGGCTGCGATTGCATAAGGACCCGGTAGAAGCCGATTCCATGCGCTCGGCAGCCACGGTGGCCCAGGAGGCGCTCAAGGCTGCGCTTCCAAAGGTGCGCTATGGAATGACCGAAAGAGAGCTGGCCTCCGAGCTGGTGGTCCAGCTCCTGCTGAACGGCTCCGACCCGCGCATGCCGTTTTCCCCGATCGTCTCCGCTGGGCCGAACAGCGCCAATCCGCACGCCAGCCCATCCGACCGGCCCCTGGCCCAGGGGGACCTGCTGCTGTTCGACTGGGGAGCGGGAGTGAATGGCTATGTCTCGGATATCACCCGCACTTTCGCCCTGGGGGAGGTAGACCCGGAATTGAGCCATATCGCCGAGGTGGTCGCGGCGGCCAACCAGGCGGCGCGCGAGGCAGCCGGTCCGGGGGTGCCGATGAGCGCTGTCGACCGGGCGGCGCGCGAGGTCATCCAAGCGGCCGGTTATGCGCATTTTTTCACCCACCGCACAGGCCATGGACTCGGCATGGAGGGGCACGAGGAGCCCTATATCCGCGCGGACAACGACCAGCCTATGGAACCCGGGATGACCTTCACGATCGAACCAGGGGTATACCTCCCGGGACGAGGTGGTGTGCGTATCGAGGACGATGTGATGGTCACCGAAAACGGGATTGAGAGCTTTTCGGACCTGGGGCGCGAATTGGTGCGCCTCCTGTAGGGGTCGAATATGCTGATCCCCGGCGCAGAGCCCTTCTTTTTCCCGGGCGGGCCGATGGGATGCCTGCTGCTGCACGGCTTCACGGCCAGCCCGCAGGTCATGCGTGGCCTGGGGTTGCATCTGAGCCGCGCCGGCTGGACGGCCATCGGCATCCGCCTGCCGGGTCACGGCACCACCCCTGGTGACATGAACCGGGTGCGCTGGCAGGACTGGATGCTGGCGGTGGAGGATGGGGTCCACATGCTGCGCAATACCTGCGAAAAAATTTTTCTACTCGGCCATTCGACGGGGGGCGCGCTGGCCCTGACTTATGCCAGCGATCACCCCGTGGACGGCGTGGTGGGAATTTCCACGCTCCTCCACCTGCCGGACGACCCGCGATTCAAGCTGTTGCGCCGGCTGCCCTTCCCAATCCGCCTGCGTATTTTCAGCTGGTATACCCGCAGCACGCCATTCTTGAAAAAAGGTCCGCCCCACTGGTACGATTGGGATGCACACAAGGAATACATTGCTTATCCGGTCAATCCGACCGGGGCGATCATCGAGCTGCGCCATCTGCTGGGCGAACTGGATAGAGCGCTTCCAGAAATGGCCTGCCCGGTCCTGCTTGTCCATTCCCAAAATGATGAAACCATCCCGATTTCAGACGCCGAGGAAATCCTCGCCCGGCTGGGCAGCGGGGAAAAACGACTGGTAGCAGTGGAAAAGTCCGGTCACGTGCTGCCGCTGGACGCCGAGCGGGAAACCCTGTACCACCATGCAGAGGCGTTCATCCGGAGCCGCATCGAAAAATGATCGGCAGTTTATCGGCACAATAATTTGCAAGTCCTTTTGATTGCCTGAAAAAAGAGGAGGATATCATGCCAGAAAGCGTATTGAACTGGGGAGTCGAATTGATCCTGGCGATGCAGGGAGGCCTGGAATGGGCGACCGGCTTGATGAACGCGTTCACTTTTCTCGGCAGCGAGGAGTTTTTCCTGCTGCTGTTCCCGTTCCTGGCCTGGTGTATCGACCTACATTTCGGCATCCGGATCTACATCTACCTGAGTATCAGCTTGTACGCCAATGTGCTCGCAAAAGTGCTGATCCACGACCCGCGACCCTACTGGTTCGACGGGCGGGTCCGGTTGCTCACCGGGCCGGAATATGTCTTCGGAGCGCCTTCCGGGCACGCTCAGAACGCCGTGGTGATCTGGGGTTTTCTGGCGGGGGCGATTAAGAAAGCCTGGGCCTGGGGTTTGGCCCTGTTGGTCATCCTGCTGATCGGACTCTCCCGAATGCACCTGGGAGTCCACTTTCCGACCGATGTGTTTATCGGCTGGGCCCTCGGCCTGGCATTGCTGCTGGCCGCCTCGAGCCTGGACCAGCCCGTTGTGGCCTGGTTCCGCAGGCACCCGTATCCCCGCCAGATATGGATTCTGTTTTCAATGGCGGTGATCCTGCTGCTGCTGGCCGTTTTGGTGGTGAACGCGACCGAATCAACGGTTCCGATCCCCGATTCCTGGCTGGAGAACGTCAGCCGCGCCGATCCGGAGGGGCTGATCGACCCATACGCCATTTCTCCATTTACGACCGCCTTATCCAGCGCTTTCGGCGGGCTGGCCGGAGTGATCTGGCTGGGGCGGCGTCAAACCTTCGACGCCCGTGGCGCCTGGTCCCGGCGGATCGTGCGCTACATCATCGGAATGGCTGGCGCGCTGGCCCTGTGGCTGGGGTTGGACATAATCTTTGCAACCATCGCAGCCGACGAAACGTTGGTGGGCCAGGTTTTGCGATTTGCCCGCTACACTGCGGTGGGGTTTTGGGTCGGCGGGCTCGCTCCGCTTCTGTTCGTAAAACTCCGTCTGGCGTCCGGAAAGGCGGACTAAGGCAGCCCAACTGAATCCGCCCTGCAGGGCTATTCGTCGAGCAGGTAGACCGGCTCTTCATAAAACCGGATCTTGCCGCGTCCTTCCTTTTCGACCAGCAGGTTGTGCAGCCAATCATTTTTCTCGCGCAAGGAAAGGTGGCGGGATTTCAACACAGCCAGGTCCGCGTTGACCCGCAGCACACGTCCGGGAATGATAAATCGCGTGATTCCGGCCGGGAACATGCGGCCAGCGGCAGCCGCCTGCATGACCTGCTGCACGGTGTATTCCGGAAACACCACCAGGGCAGTCAGGTCCTCGTAATATTTTTTCAGGATGATCAGGTCTTTTTCCAGCGTTCGGGAGACGTGGCTGGCGTCGATATAGGTGTTGGTCAGCTTGTTCAGGGCTTCGATCCGGTCTTGCCCGAGCGCCGGATGCACGACGAAGGTGCGGTCATCAACCAGCTGAAGCAAGCACAGCCCGCCGTAAGCAAACAGCTCCTCCATGGCTTTTTCCTGCGCAACTGAAGAAAGCACCACTTCTTCCAGGTCATTCAGCATGTCCAGCAAACGGTCGTTCGGCACCTGCCGGATGGCGTGATACCAGGTATGCAGCCGCAAGTCGTCCTCCGAAGCGATCACCTGCACGACCATGTGCGGGTAATTCAGCAATTTTAAGGCCGCGCTGCGGGTAGCTCCGTCCAGCACCAGGTATCCTTTCTCGGTTTCCATGGTGATCGGCGGATTGGATAGCACGCCATCCTTTTCCAGTCGCTCGGCCAGGCGCCGGGCACGGTTGCGGTCAAAATGTTCGTGCGGATATACCTTATCAGCCGGGACCACCAGCAAAGGCAGCACGTTCTCCAGGGATACGCCTCTGAATATTTCGATGATCTTTTCCGCAACCGTGAGCGCTGCATCCCGTTGTGCGTCCTCCGTGCTGGCACCGATATGGGGTGTTGCCAGGACCCGGGGATGCTTGGCTAGCGCGCTGCCAACCGCCGGCTCCTCCACAAAAACGTCCAGCGCCGCGCCCATGATGATCTTTTCGTCCAGCGCTCGAAGCAGGGCGTCCTCATCGAGGATATCGCCGCGTGCGGTGTTGATCAGGTAAGCGGTCGGCTTCATCAAGGCTAGCTGGCCTTCGCTGATCATCCCCCGGGTCTCCGGCCTGGAGGGGACATGCAGGCTGACAAAATCCGAATCACGCAACAGGTCGTTCAGGTCCACGACCTGGATGCCTTCTGCCAGCTCGAGTTCGGGGGTCGGGCGTCGCTGGTTGATCAAGACCTTCATGCCGAAGGCGCGGGCGCGGATCGCCACCTCGCGGCCGATCCGGCCAAAGCCGATGATCCCGAGGGTCTTGCCGTACAGGCTGGTCCCCATCAGGCTGCTTTTCTCCCAGCGGCCTTCTTTGAGGCTGAAATCAGCGCGCATGAGACGGCGGGCAAGCGCCAAGAGCAGCCCCATGGTATGTTCTGCGACCGCAAGTGTGTTGGCGTCCGGGCTGTTGACCACCTGGACACCGTTTTCCAGGGCCGCGCTGACATCGATATTGTCCAGGCCGGCGCCGGCGCGGGCGATCACCTTCAAGCGGCGGGCGTGCTCGATCACCCGGGCATCTACCTGGGTCTTGCTGCGCACGACGATGGCCTCAAAGTCGTAAACCACGGACAAGAGGGCATCCGGCGTCAGGTTTGGGAGGACCTCCACATCGGCGTACTCATGCAGCAGCGCCAGGCCCTCTTCGGCAATCGGCTCGCAGATCAAAACTTTCGGGCGGCGAAACTCATCGGTCATCTGGCTCTCCTCCAGTCGGTGCGTGTTCAGCAACCTGGCTCAATCTTACTAGAAAGCGCCGGATTGCGGCCAATCGATGCAAAAACATACTCCCATTCGATCATCAAGAATCAAAATCCCCGGCTTCCACCGGGGACTTCAACATTGAAAGGCCTGGCAATATTGGAAAGGGCTTTATCCCATCCCAATTTTCACTCCTCGTCCTCGCGCTCGCGGGCAGCGATGATCTCCGCAGCCAGATGGGAAGGCACAGTTTCGTAAAAGGCTTCCTCCATCGTGAATACCCCGCGGCCGCCGGTCATGGATCGCAGATCGGTTGTGTAGCGCAGCATTTCTGCCAGCGGGACCTGTGCGGTTACCACCGAGCGGCCTTTATCCGTGTCCATACCCTGGACCCGGGCCCGGCGGGTGTTCAGGTCGCCGAGGATATCCCCCATGTTGGATTCAGGCACCGTGACGCGCACGTTCATAATCGGCTCCAGCAGCACCGCGCCCGCCTGTTTCACCGCCTGCTTGAAACACTCACGCGACGCGATTTCGAAGGCAACCGGCTTGGAATCGACCGGGTGTTCTTTCCCATCGGTGATCGCGATATGCACCTTGATCACCGGATAGCCAGCCAGGACGCCGTCCGCCATGACACCTTTGATCCCTTTCTCGATCGCCGGTTGGAAATTGTTCGATATCGCACCCCCAAAAACCTTCCACTCAAACTCGTAATTCTCCTCGCCAGCCGGCTCGACGGACATCTCCACTTCACCGAACTGGCCGGCGCCACCGGACTGCTTTTTGTGGCGGTAGCGGGCCTGGCCCGAGCGCGTTATCGTTTCCTGGTATGGCACTTTGGGTTCGGCCGTGTCCAGGGACACCTGGAATTTTGCCGCCGCTTTGCGCAATGCGACATCCAGATGCTGGTCCCCCATGCCCTGCAGGATGGCCTGTTTGGTGGTGGGATCGTTGTACCAGGAGAGGGTCATGTCCTCCTCGCACAGCCGTGTCAGGGTGGGCCCCATTTTGGCCTGGTCGGCCTGGGTTTTGGGGCTGACGGCGATGCGGTACAGCGCGTTCGGGTACTCCGGGGAGGGCAGGATCAGCCTGTGCGCACGTTCCCCCAGGGTATCGCCGGTGGCCGTCTCCACCAGTTTTGGAACTGTGCCGAGGTCGCCGGCGTGCAGAGTGTTGACGTGAATCTGTTCCTTGCCGCGCATGACCGAAATATTTCCCAGACGCTCCTCTTCGTTGCGGTTGTGGTTCCAGACGCGCGTGTCCGCGTTGAGCACCCCTGATGCAACCTTAAAGTAGGTGATCTTTCCGACGAAAGGGTCTGCCGTGGTCTTCCAGACATACAGCGCTAACGGGCCCGCATCGCTGGCCGACACTTGTTCCTCCCCCTTGGCGCCCTGTGCCTCCAGAGCGGGCGAGTCTGCCGGTGAAGGCATCAGCCCCAGGATGGCGTCCATCAGCGGGAAGATACCGATCTCTTCGGTCACAGCGGTCACGAACACCGGGGCGATCTCGCCGGAGGCCACACCGCTGCGCAGGCCGTTCATGATCTCTTCCGCGCTGAGCGCTTCGCCTTCCAGGTATTTCATCAGCAGCTCGTCATCCCCCTCCGCAGCGGCTTCCACCAGCTCCATGCGGCCTTCCTCCGCCGCATCCGCCAGTTCCGCCGGAATCTCCTCGCTTTTTGCACCCGCGCCGGCGTACGCTTTCATAGAAAGGAGATCGATCACACCTTTGAAAGTGTCCTTCTCCCCCCAGGGGAGCTGAATGGGGATCAACCGGATATCGTCCGCGATCTGGCGCACGGTTTCCAGCGCCTTCTGGAAATTGGCGTTGTCCCGGTTCATCTTGTTGATCACCACAAAACGCGGTTTTTCGGAGCGCGCCGCTTCGCTCAAGGCCATCTCGGTCCCAACTTCCGCACCGGAAACGGCATCCACCAGGACCAGCGCGCCTTCGGCCACGTGCATGGCGGAGATCATCTCGCCGATAAAGTCTGTGAAACCAGGGCTGTCTAGGATGTTGATCTTATGGTCCTTGTATTCGACCGGAATGACGCCGGTCGAAAGGGAAATCCCCCTGCGGATCTCTTCTTCTTCGAAATCACTGATCGTGCTGCCGTCTTCGATTTTACCGAGGCGGGTGGTGGTGCCCGTAAGATGCAGCATCGCCTCCGCAAGCATGGTCTTCCCGGCGCTGCTGTGGGAAGCGAGTACAATATTGCGGATTTTCTGTGTCGTATATTCTTTCATACCAAAAAAACCTTCCTCATTGGGATGTACATGTGTTTGCCGAGCGCGTGCAATTATAACCGTATTGAACGGGAAAATGCGCCGGGAGGGATTTGAGAGCGAATGGCGGACCGTTTCTGGCGAAAATTACGCTTCACCCTCCTGTACTGGTTGAACCCTCGCTGGGATTCGGGCATCCCCCCTCCTGAGCTGACCGCTTTCATCCAGGATCACCCACCCGGAAAAGCGCTGGACCTGGGTTGCGGTACCGGGACAAATTGCCTGGCCCTGTCAGCATCCGGATGGCGGGCTACCGGCGTGGATTTTGCCGCCAACGCGATCCGCAAAGCGCGGCGGAAAGCTGAACAGGCGGGCCTGGAGGCGGATTTCCACCTCGCAGACGTGACCAGGCTGGGATTCCTGCGGGGGCCTTTCGACCTGATCCTGGATATCGGTTGCTTCCACTCGATCCCCGCAGCCGGGCAGGTGGATTACCGCGCCCATGTTCAGCGCCTGCTGGCTTCCAAGGGCACCTACATGCTGTATGTTTTTTACAGGGAGCCGGGATCCTCCGGCCCCGGCGTGGTCCCGGAAGAGATCGAAGCATTCCAGCCGGAATTTGAGATCCTGCGCCGGGAGGACGGGACCAACCTCGGCGAACGCCCCTCAACCTGGTTCTGGATGGGCCATCGTTCCCAGACCAGGCGAGTATACTAAGCGAATGAATTTTCTTTTCCTGTTCCTCGACGGCGTTGGGTTGGGCCCCAACAATCCTCAAACCAATCCGCTGGCCGCGGCTGAAATGCCGGTGCTGCAATCCCTTCTCGGGGGACGTAAAATGCTGGAAAGCGCGGCGCCATTTCAAGGTCCGCATGCCACCCTGCTGGCCCTTGACCCCAATCTGGGGGTTGCGGGCATTCCGCAATCGGCTACGGGACAGGCGGTGCTGGTGACCGGCCGGAACGTTCCGGCCGAGGTCGGGCTGCATTTCGGGCCCAAGCCCAACCGGGAGATCGCCCATATTCTTGACGATGGAAACATTTTCAAGACGTTGAATGAAGCAGGGCGCAGGGCCACGCTGCTGAACGCCTACCCGCCTCGCTACTTCGAAGCCATCGCCTCCGGAAAGCGGATGTACTCATCCATTCCCCATGCCGTTACCGCCGGGGGGATTCGGTTGAAGACGGAGCACGATTTCTACAGCGGAGAGGGCATGGCGGCTGATTTTACCGGCCAGGGCTGGCGAGAGCACCTGGGATACAAGGACGCGCCGCTTTACGAACCCGAGCAGGCCGGCCAAAACCTGGGCCGGCTGGCTCAAAAATACGATTTCGCCTTTTTCGAATTCTGGATCAGCGACTATATCGGCCATTACCAGGACATGCCTGGGGCTGTGGAGATGCTGGCCAGGTTCGACCGTGTGCTTTCTGGCCTTCTGGATGTCTGGGATCCGCATACCGGATTGATTTTCCTGACATCCGATCATGGAAACATGGAAGACCTGTCCACCAAGCGGCACACCACCAACCCGGTACCCGGGCTGGCGATTGGAGCACCTGCTCTGCGCCGGGGATTCACCACCCAATTGCGCGATCTGACCGATGTGACGCCGGCGATCTGCCGCTTCCTGGGAGTCTGAATTGCGTTTTGCGGTTTTTGGCGCCGGTGCGGTCGGGGGCTTTATTGGCGGCCGGCTGGCTGCCTCCGGAAAAAATGTAGTTTTTATCGCCCGCGGCAGTCATCTCGAGGCGTTCCTCTGGGACGGGCTGCGCGTGGAAAGTCCGAAAGGAAACTTTCATATCAATCCGGCCGAAGCCACGGAAGATCCCGCCCAATTTGGTCTTGTCGAGGCAGTCATATTGGGGGTTAAAGCCTGGCAGGTGCCGGAGGCAGCCGCAATGATGAAGCCGATGATCGGCCCGGATACGGTCGTACTCCCGCTTCAGAACGGAGTGGAAGCCCCCAGCCAGTTGGCCGGAGTTTTGGGATCCGAACCTGTGCTTGCGGGTCTCTGCCGGATCATCTGCCATGTCGCCGCCCCGGGGCTCATCCGACACACCGCGGCCGAACTGTATATCGCCCTTGGGGAGCGGGATAACCGGGTCACACCCAGGGTGGAGGCTTTGCGAGAAGCCCTGGCGGCTGCCGGGATCACTACTGAAATACCGGCGGATATCCGTGGGGCCATGTGGGAGAAGTTTATTTTTATCGCCGCATCCAGCGGGGTCGGGGCAGTCACACGAGTGCCATTTGATGTCTTTCTTGAGCACGCCGAAACCCACGGCATGTACCGGCAAGCGCTTGAGGTGGGCGCAGCCGTGGCTGGGGCATTCGGGATCGAGCTGCCTGAGGATATCGTCCCCCGTTTGGTAAGTTTTCTGCAACAGGTCAGGACGGGGAACACCGCTTCCATGCAACGGGATATTATGGCAGGTCGCCCATCCGAACTCGAACAGCAGGCCGGAGCGCTCGTACGGCTCGGGAAAGAAGCCGGTGTGCCCACTCCCATTTACCACTGGATTTACCATTCCCTTCTTCCGATGGAAAGGCAGGCGCGTGCCCGGATTGGTGTGGGATGAGCGCAAGCACCGTGGTCCGATCTCTGTTCGGGATGGTGATTTGGATGGCCCTAATACTCACCCTCCAGATGGAAGAGCGCATGAACCAGATCGGAGTTTTGTTCATGTTCGCTCCGCTGGTGGTTATACCGCTTTTAATGCCCCAAATCGAACCCCGGACGGAAAACCAGACCCAGGCGTATAAAACGGCTGTTTTTTTACAGCCCCTGGCTGCATTGATTGTCTCCGCATCGTTCTTGATCCCGGCCGGTGTTCTGTCCGCCACTTTTGCGATCGCCTGGCTGCCGTTCAGTTTATTTCCCGCCTGGCATGCGATCACCCGGTTTCGGAAAAGGGGGCTGATGGGCGTGATCGGGGATATCGAAGAGACCTGCGTGAACGCCGCCATGCTTTATCTCCCAATTGGTGCGATCTGGCTGGCGGCCTCCCGGCTGGGCTTGCCGATGCTTGGTATTGAGGAGCCCAACGTCCTGCTGAACGCGGTTCATTTTCATTTTGCGGGTTTTGGCGGCTCTTTGGTCGCCGGACTTGCTGGACGCCGGCTTCGGCAGATGTCCGGACGCCGCCAGCGTAATCCGTATGGCTGGGTGTTTTTCCCCAGTGCCGGGCTGATCGTCTTGGGCCCATTGTGGATGGTAGCAGTGCCTAACATTTCCCTGTTGGCCGAAATCGGCGGCGCCCTGCTGCTCGGAGTCGCCTATGCCGGCCTGGCGCTGATCACCATACGACTTGCTTTG
>JBFKII010000075.1:0-14851 GCA_041632295.1 Anaerolineales bacterium
ACGAGGTCAACCACACCCTCGAATTCCATACCGCCCGGCCGACCACCGGGGTCGACATCCCTGGGCTGGTGGTGGATGAGCTGCTGCGGCTGGCCAGGCAGGAGGCGGCGCTGTGATCCGCGCCGCAGTGGTGGGCGCCTCAGGCTACACCGGCGGGGAGCTGCTGCGCCTGCTGCTTGGGCATCCCGAAGTCGAGCTGGTCCAGGCCACCTCCCGCAGCAAACTGGGCGAATACGTCTACCAGACCCACCCCAACCTGCGCAAGCGCACCCGGCTGCAGTTCAGTGACCCTGCCCAGATCGAGCCCTGCGACGTGGTTTTCCTGGCGCTGCCCCACGGTCGCTCCCAGCAGGCGATCGAGCGCTTCGCCGAGGCCGGCCGGGTGATCGACCTGTCTGCCGATTTCCGCCTGCGGGACCCGGAACAGTACGCCGCCTGGTACGGCGCCGCCCACGCCGCGCCGGCGTGGCTGGGCAAGTTTATATACGGCCTGCCCGAACTGCACCGTGAGGAGCTGCGCTCGGCCTGCTATGTCAGCGGTGTGGGATGCAACGCCACCGCGGCCAACCTGGCCCTGCTCCCGCTGGCCCGGGCGGACCTGCTCGACCGCCAGAAGCCGATCGTGGTGGACATCAAGGTGGGCTCCTCGGAGGCCGGGGCCAGCGAGAACCCCGGCAGCCACCACCCGGAGCGCAGCGGCGTGGTGCGCACGTTCTCCCCCTTCGGCCACCGCCACACGGCCGAGGTGATCCAGGAGCTGGGCCTGGCCAACGTCTCCCTGTGCATGACCGCCGTGGACCTGGTACGCGGGGCGCTGGCCGCCGCCCATACCTGGGTGAAACCCGGCACAACCCTCAAAGACTTGTGGCGCGCTTACCGCGCGGCCGCTGAGGAGCACCCCTTCCTGCGCATCGTCAAAGAGCGGCGCGGCATCTACCGCGTTCCGGAGCCCAAAATCCTGGCCGGCTCAAATTTCGCCGACCTGGGCTTCGATCTCAACCCCGAAACCGGCCAGGTAGTGGCCCTTTGCGCCATCGACAACCTGATGAAAGGCGCCAGCGGTTCGGCCGTGCAGTGCATGAACCTGATGTTCGGCCTGGATGAGGAAACCGGCCTGGATTTCCCCGGGCTGCACCCGATATGAGCTCAACAGAAAACAGAAAACCGGAAGGGCCCGCCTCCGGGACGGTCGTTGTCAAGCTGGGCGGCACCGAAGGGGTGGATTTCTCTGCCATCTGCCGCGATGCGGTCCGCTGCCTGGAGCGCGGCCTGCTGTTGGTGCTGGTCCATGGCGGCTCCGCTGAGGCCAATGCGCTCGGGGAGGCGCTGGGCCGCCCGCCGCGCTTCGTCACCTCCCCATCCGGATTTACCAGCCGCTACACCGACCGGCCCTCGCTGGAGGTGTTCCTGATGGCGGTCAACGGGAAGGTCAACAGCCTGCTGGTCGAACAGCTGCGGGCAATGGGCGCCAATGCCTTTGGGCTGAGCGGCCTGGACGGCGGGCTGATCCGCGCCAGGCGCAAGGCCACCATTCGAATCGTTGAAAACGGCCGCCAGAAAGTGCTGCGCGATGATTTCACCGGCAAGATCGAATCGGTCGACACGGCGCTGCTGGCCGCTTTGCTGGGGACCGGCTGCCTGCCGGTGATCGCCCCGCTGGCGGCGGGCGACCAGGGCGAAGCCCTCAACGTCGACGCCGACCGGGCCGCGGCGGAGGTGGCCGCCGCCCTGGGAGCGAGCACCCTGCTGCTGCTGACCGCCGTCCCCGGGCTGATGCGCAACTTCCCCGACGAATCCACCCTCCTGCCGCGCCTCAGCGCACGGGAACTGGAGCGCGCCCTCGAATACGCCCAGGACCGTATGAAAAAGAAGGTCCTGGGTGCCCAGGAGGCGCTCGCCGGCGGGGTCGAACGGGTGATCATCGCCGATGGTCGCGTCGACCGGCCGATAACACAGGCCCTGGACGGGGGCGGCACCTGGATAAGCAACTGAAAATGGAAATATCCAACACCCAAGCTTCGGCCCTGGAGGCCGCCCACACGTCTGGCGTTTACGCCAAGCGCGGCCTGACGATCGTGCGCGGCGAGGGGGCGCTGCTTTTTGATGAGACCGGCAAGGAGTACATCGATTGCGTCGGGGGCCAGGGCGCGGCCAACCTGGGCCACGCCCATCCTGCGGTCGCCGCGGCGATCAGCGAACAGGCCTACAGGCTGATCAGCTGTCCGGAGATGTTCTTCAACGACCGGCGTGCAGCCTTGCAGGCTCGCCTGGCGAAACTGGCGCCGGCTGGGTTGGGGCGCAGCTTCCTGTGCAGTTCGGGGACGGAAGCGGTCGAGGCGGCCTTCAAGTTCGCCCGCTTCGCGACGCAACGGACGGACATTCTTGCCGCCATGCGCGGCTTTCACGGGCGCACCTTCGGCGCCCTTTCGGCCACGTGGAACAAGCAATACCGCCAGCCTTTCGAGCCCCTGGTGCCCGCCTTCAAGCATTTTCCGTACAACAACCTCGCCCGGCTGGATCAGGCAGTGGACGAAAATACCGCCGCGCTGATCCTGGAAGTGGTCCAGGGCGAGGGCGGCGTGCATCCGGGCGATCAGGAATTCCTGGCAGGCGCCCAGGCGATCTGCCGGGAGCGCGGCGCGCTGCTGATCATCGACGAAGTGCAGACCGGTTTCGGACGCACCGGACGCATGTTCGCTCTCGAGCATTTCGACCTGCAGCCGGATATGCTGGTGTTGGCCAAGTCTATGGGCGGCGGCGTTCCACTGGGGGCGGTATTGATCGGCGAGCGGGTCGGGCAGCTGGCGCCGGGGGTGCACGGGTCCACGTTTGGCGGCAACCCGCTGGCTGCCGCGGCCGGTATCGCCGCGCTGGATGCGCTGGTGCAGGAGGACCTGCCCCGCCGGGCGGCAAGGTTGGGAGATTACCTGCTGGGCAGGCTGAGAGAGATCGATTCCCCCCTGATCCGCGAAATCCGCGCCCTGGGGCTGATGGTCGGGATTGAAATCAAGCAGAAGGTCGCCCCCTATCTGGCCGCGATGGGCGAGAATGGCGTGCTGGCTTTATCCGCCGGCCTGACCGTGATCCGGCTGCTGCCGCCGCTGGTGATCGATCGCAGCCAGCTGGACCGTGTGGTGGCCGTCCTGGCGCTGGCTCTGGGCGAGGCGGGCCAGGACGGATGAGATCGATTCCGTGATACCAAAGAAGATGGAAATTCCAAACGGCATGGAGACTCTGGTGGGCCTGATCGCCCGTTACAGCCCTACGGGCGGCGAGGCGCCCGCCGTGGACTGGCTGCTCGGGCGCATGGAAAGCCTGGGCTATCCACGAACTTTCCGGGATGGCGCCGGCAACGCGGTTGGGATCCTGGGGGACGGTCCTCGCCAGCTGCTGCTGCTCGGCCATATCGACACCGTTCCGGGGGAGATCCCACTGCGCAGGGAAGGGGACCGGCTCTACGGCAGAGGGGCGGTCGATGCCAAGGGGCCGCTGGCCTGCTTTGTGGACGCTGCTGCCGGTACCGGCGGGATCCCAGGCTGGCAGCTGGCCGTGGTCGCTGCGGTAGACGAGGAGGGCGATTCGGCCGGCGCCCGGCACCTGGTCGACCGCTACAGCCCGGACCTGCTGGTGGTCGGGGAACCCAGCGGCTGGGACCGCATCACCCTGGGCTACAAAGGCTCCCTGACCGTGAAAATCCATGTCCGCCGGGATGGCGCCCACCCCGCCGGGCCTGAAGCCGGGGCTTGCGACACCGCCATCCTGATCTGGGACGAGCTTCGGAAGGCTGTCCAGGCCTTCAACCAGGGGCGCGAGCGGGTATTCGACAAGGTCACCCTCGGGCTGCGAGCCATGGAATCGGGCGGGGAGGGCCTGGAAGATCGGGCCACACTGACTGCCAACTGCCGGCTGCCGGAATCCGTGCAGCCCGAATCCTGGCTGGAGGAGATCGGGGCGATCTCTCAAAGGCACGGTGCGGATTGCCGTGTCGACGGGGATCCGATCGCCGCATACCGGGCTGAAAAAAACACACCCCTGGTGCGCGCCTTTCTCGGGGCGATCCGGAATCAGGGCGGCAAGCCCGGCTTCTTGGTAAAAAGCGGCACCGCGGACCTGAATATCGTCGCCCCGGCCTGGGGTTGCCCTGCCGTGGTGTACGGGCCGGGCGACTCCTCGCTCGACCACACTCCCAACGAGCATATTTCTTTGGAAGAATACCGGCGAGCAGTCGCTGTTCTTGGGGATGTCCTGCGAACCGTCACGATGTAGGAAGAGGGGCTGACAGGCAAGGTTTATAGGGAGTGACAGTCACTCCCTTTTTTCAGTCCCCAGCCATCAAAAACCCCGGTTCACATGTGCCGTTGGAGCAGGGCTTTCACTTCCTGCGTGGTGGCGAGGTCCGGGAATAGGGTTTCCAGCGCCTCCACATCCCGGACGGCCCCCAGGAGGAAATTCTTCGGCGGCTCCTTGGCGATCACATCGATGTACACGTCCCTGGCTTTTTGCTCCTCTCCAAGGGAAAGCTGGTACAGCCCATAATTGAAGCTGTTCCACCATTTTTTCGGGTTTTCCAGATATTTCGCTTCCGCCAGCTGCAGGGCCAGCTGTTGGCTCATGCGTCCTTGTTCCACCCGGCCTGTTTTGACCAGCGCCAGCCCCTGCAGGAACATGGCCCAGTTGTTGTCCGCATCGATTTCCAGTGCCCGTCTGAAATCCGCCAATGCCATCTGGACCGACCCGTTCAGCAGGTGCGTCTGCCCACGGGCGATCAACGTGGCCGGGTTCTCGGGGTTGAGCTGCAGGGCCTGATCATAAGTTTCCAGGGCGCTTTTCAAATCCCCCAGCCGGACCAGCGCCTGCCCCAGCCGAGCCAGAGCGACATCGTTTTTGGGCATAATTTCCAGCGCCCTTTCGTAATCCCCGATCGCTTTTTCAGGGTCCCCCATCTCGATCCATGCGCTGCCCCGATTGACCAGGGTGGCCGTATCGCGCGGATCGAGGCGTAAGGCGGCGTCGTAATCCTCGACCGCCCGTGTGTAATCGCCCCTTTTTTGGTACACCAGCCCCCGGACCGCATACGCCCCAGGATCCTCTGGATTCAGGCGGATGGCCTGCTCGTAGTCCTCAATCGTCCGGACCAGGTCTCCGCTGAGCAGGTAGGCCCGGCCGCGGTTCTGGTACAGGCTGGCATCTCCGGGCCGGTGGCGAATGGCGATCTCGAAATCTTCAATCGCCCTGCCATATTCCGCCAGCTGGCAGTATGCCATCCCACGGCTGGTGTGTGCATCCGAGTCACCCGGAAGCAGCTGCAGGACTCGATTCAGGTCTTCGACCGCCCGCTCATAATCCCCGATCTTGTAAAAAGCGGCGCTGCGCCCGAAATACAAATCTCCATCGTCCGGGCTGCGCTCAATGGCCTGCTCAAAACAGCCGATCGCCTTCTCCAGGTCCCCCTGGCGGGCGTGCGCGCGGGCAAGGTCGTGAAACGTATCCGCCCCGACAGGCTGCAGCCGGATCGCTTCCTCGAGGTCTTCAACCGCCCGTTCGATCCGCCCGAGGCGGAAATGGGTTCGACCTCTTTCAAGGATCCCCTCGGGGTGGTCGGGTTGAAACACCAGCACCTTGTTGTAATCCATCAGAGCCTGCTCGCTGTCCTCCATTCCGGCATGCGCCCGGGCGCGCTGGAGATACAGATCGATCTCCTCCGGCTGACGGCGGATGAGCTCATCCAGGTCTGCGATCGCCCGGGGAAGGTCCCCGTTATGCAGGCAAGTTTCCGCATGGCTCCGCAACGCACCCAGGTGGCCGGGCTCGAGCTTGACCACATTTTCAAATTCCCCGAGCGCCCGTTCGTGTTCGTCCAGTTCCAGGAAGGCCAGCCCGCGGCCGTAGTGCAGCCGGGCATTGGCCGGCTCCAGGGCCAGGGCGGCTTCGTAATCCCGGGCGGCGCCCACAAAATCCCCCGTGTCGTGGCGCAGCGCGCCGCGGCCGGCCAGGGCCGGTCCATCATCCGGCTGGATCTGCAAGACCAGGTCGTAATCTTCCAGGGCTTTTTCCACCTGCCCGGCTGATGCCCTGGCTGCCGCACGCTGAAAAAGCAACCCGGGCTGATCGGGCTGGAGGCGGAGCGCCTGGTCAAAATCGCTGATGGCCTGCTCAAAATCCCCTTTCTCGAAATGCAGCATGGCCCTTTCCCGGTAGAAGCCAGCGTCGGTGCTCCCGTTGCGCGCAAAACCGAACAAGGCCAGCTTCTCTTCGGGGTCGGTAGCAGCCTGGGCCAGTTCGGAAAGTGCCACTTCGATTTGCAGACGTTCGCCTTCCCCCAGGCGGTCCGCACGACTTTGGGACCGCCGGCTTTCTTCATTGAGAAAGGCGATCAGATCCTTGCGGGCCTCCGAGGCCAGCATCCCGGTTGCAGCGAGCGGGGCGGGATACACCAGCCGGTCTCCGTCTGCAAGGATGTCGTGGTCCCGCAGAAATGCAAACCCCTGGTCCAGGTCGAGCTCCGGGGACAGCCGGCGTGCAAAGCGCCTGATCAGCGGCGCATACGCCGTGACCCCCCCGGCATGGAAGACTGCCAGGGCGGCAAGGATCGGACCGGCGTCGGGCTGCAGATCCGAAATGCACCGGCGGTACGCTTTCCAGTTTTCTTCCAACCCGAACGGTTCCAGCTGCCCAGCCCGCTCCCGGCTGACCTGAAACGCCCCTTCCAGCCGGAGCCTGCGCATGTGCAAAAGCGGCAGATCAGGTGTCCCGTCTCTGTGTTCGATCAGCAGGTCGCGGGCCCCATCGCTGACCTGCAAGCCAAAGGCTCCGGCGGCCAGGTCGAGCATGCGTCCCTGCCCGGCGGCGTCAAGCGGGGGCAGGTCGGAGGTCGAAAATTGATGTTGCTCCAGCCATGCCCGCAGGCCGGATCGGATGTGCTCCGGACGGGCAGAGGCGATCGCGTACAGCCTGCAGTGTTTTTCCGCGATCCGCACAGCCAGCCCGATACGGGCCAGGAGGTCGTCGCTCAAACCGCCGGGCAGGTCATCCAAAAATAGCAGCATCGGCTCGCGGGTTTTGGCTTTCTGTTCAAAGGCCGCCGCCAGCCCGTCTGAATCCAGGAGGCGAAAACTTGGCAGCAGGCGGAACACTCGATCTGCCCGCACAAGCTCGTTTTCGACCGCCCGGCGGGTCCATTCGACCGCCTCACGGGTCTTACCCGCCCGCATCGGCCCGACCAGGATTACCCGGCCGTGCTCGGCGAGCAGTCCCACATCCGCGGTTTTTCGGTTCAACCAGCTGATCCGCCCACCCCTGCCCAGGGCGGCGCGCAGTTTCTCTGGGCCGGCTGTTTCCAGTGCCGCCTCGGGCTGCGGATTTTCCGACAACTCCGCTTTCCTCAGCATTCCGATCAGGCCCACCGGGAGCAGCAGGACCCCGAACAATCCCAGGCCCGAGAGCGCCAGCGCGCCTGGATAGGTGTGAGCCCAATCCGTCAGCAGCCAGCCAGACAGAGCGCCGGCGGCGCTGGAAAAACCGAGAAACAAAGTGATGGAAGAAAATCGAGTGGCCATGGTTGCCTCAAAATTCCGACCCGCGGTCGAACAAGGAAAGCCCGGAAACACACCACCGGGCCGCATCCGGTACGTCGGAAAGGCAGACCAAGCCCAATTCCCTCTGCTCATATCTTACTAGATTGGCCTCGCCCGCGTGCAAGAATAGGACGAATTAGGGAGGCGCAAAGCCGGGAGTTTCCTGCCGGACGGAGGGCTCCGATGGGCGCAGTTCCGCCCCAAACCGGGAAAGTGTGGGCTCAGCCAGCCAGGGTCGGCCTTGCAGGCCAAAGGGGCCTGAGCTTTTTCCGCTCCCGGCCGGGCAAACCTCTCTAAAAGTTTATACAAACTATTGACAATTCAATGATTTAATGTACAATGTTAGCATGGAAACTTCGAACACCACTCCCAAGTCCTTACCTGTCTGGAACGCGGTCGCCTTTGTCGCAGTTGTGGCCGTCAATTACATCGCCAATGCCCTGCCGCTCAACGGGCGCACTGCCGGTGAAATTTCCGACGCGCTGCCCTCGTTCTTCACCCCCGCCTCCTATACTTTTTCGATCTGGGGTCTGATCTACCTGTCCCTGCTAGGGTTTATCGTCTACCAGGCGCTGCCTGCCAACCGGGAGCGGCCGTTTCAACGACGCATCGGCTGGCTATTCGTCCTCAACAGCGCCGCAAATTCGGCCTGGATCTTCGCCTGGCACTACGGCAGCTACCTGCTCTCCGTTTTTATCATGGTCGCCATCCTGCTGACCCTGATCGCCATTTTCCGGCGGCTACGGATCGGCAGGCCGGACCCGGACCTGCCATTCGCCGAAAAAGCCCTGGTGCATTTCCCATTCGCACTCTACCTGGGCTGGATCACGGTGGCCACCATCGCCAACATCGCCAGCGTGTCCGCCTTCCTGGGCTGGGACGGCTTTGGCATTTCTGGCCCGGTCTGGTCTGCGATCATGATGGTTGTGGCCGTCCTGGTCGCCGGTCTGCTGCTCTTCCAGCGCCGCAGCCTGGCTTACGCGGGGGTTTTGATCTGGGCGCTGTTCGGCATTCGGGCCGCCTATCCAGACACCGCCGTGATCGCCACCACCGCGCTGTTCGCCGCCATCGCTGTCGCCGGACTGGCAGCAGCGGGCTATTGGGGGACCCGGGAAGATGAACTGGCCACCGGCTAGCGGCAAAAACCGCCGCCACCCAACCGAAACTGCACCAAAAATCCGGCGTCCGCCGGATTTTTATTGACATATTCATAAATCAGTTTGCTCACTTTGGAGTAGTTTTCCTCCTGACCAAGTATCTCCTCCTCGTCATCTCGACCGAGCCGTGCCCTGAGTAAAGTCGCAGGGTCAGCGAGTGGAGAGATCTAAATCAAAATTTACTCATGCTTGAACATTTTAGATTTCTCCACTCCGCCTTTAAACGCCCGCGGCTCCGGCCGAAATGACGACCTTGATCTTTTATCGTACGGAATTTAACCAATCTAAGGAACTATCAATAGTTTTCCTGGTTATTGTAATTACCGACCCTAAGCTTTTGTCAGGCTGACAATATGGGCCGGAGAGTCGAAGGTTACGCTTCCCTGTTCGTTTTCAAATTCTTTCAGGACCGCCTTCGCCCGGTCAAGCAGCAACCTGTATTGCTGATCGTCGATCATATCTGCCAGCGTCCAACCCTTAATGTCCGTAAACACCCAATCCTGGATCGATGGGAATCTGGCGGTGCCGGTGATGGTGGTTATCTCGATCTCAGGAAATCCCGCTTCAACAAAGATAGAACGCAGGATTTCGATCTCACCCAGGATAAAAGGCGCTCGCAGCGTAGCCGCCACTTTCTCACCGAACAATTCCTGCAATAGCATGGTCATGCGCGAATAACCGGGAGTGTTTTCCAAAGAGTCCCAGACGGCTACCGCCATCCGGCCACCCGGCTTCAGCACCCGCACCATTTCGCGAACAGCCGCCCGGCGATCCTCAAAAAACATCAGACCGAATTGGCTCACTACGGCATCAAAACGGTTGTCTGGAAATGGCAGGTTTTCCGCCGGTTCTCTATGCCAGTTGATTTTTGGTGAAAGCTGCGCGGCCAGGGCTAGCATGCCCGCATTGATATCCACACCGGCAACCGAACCTTTAGGCCCGACAATCCCGGCTGCAGTTCGGGCCAACACACCTGTGCCGCAGGCGACATCCAGCACATGGTGACCCGGCTGGATTGCGGCAGCTTTTGCCAGGCGCGGCGCCCATTCCTGAAAAAGTGCCGGCAAATAGAATTCCTCATATACCTGTGCCGCACTCGTACTGACCTGGCCCCTATCGCTCGCCTCCATCTTTTTCTACCTCCATGATTTTTGTGTAATTTGCCGGAAGTTTGATTCTATTCATGGTCTTTCAACTTGAATGAATTAACCGTTATAAACTGATGTTACGCACCCGGCAGGAAATATTAGTATCCTTTAGCTACTGAGTAACATATGTTACTAATAATTGATTGAATCCACCTGATCCAAATGGTATGATCGCAGCCAGCCTTGAAAGGATACCCCCGAGCAGGATATAAACGATGAAGGAAACCCCGGTAACCCGCTGGCCGGAAAAAAGCCCGCCCACCGAAAACGAGCTGCGCCGCCTGCTGGCGGACGAAAATCTGGACCCCTACCGCTGGTCCAACGGCCCAGACGATATCTACACTGCCCACAGCCACGGATATCATAAGGTGATCTACGTGCTGCGCGGCTCGATCACCTTTGGCCTGCCGGAAAGCGGTGAGCGCCTCACGCTCCACCCCGGAGACCGCCTCGACCTGCCGGCCGGTGTACGGCACGACGCGGTCGTCGGCCCGCAGGGGGTTGCCTGCCTGGAGGCGCAGCGCTGATCGGATAGGGTCAGGAATCCTGCGATTTGGTTTGTAGCTGGATAGCGTCGTTGAGGGTCTGGATAAATTCATCCAGGGGAACTCGATGGACGCGAGCGGCCACCTCTACGGTCAGGGCCTTGGTCAGCATGCGGCGGAAAGAGTAGCGCGCCACACGCTTGACACCAAAGATCTCCATCACATCCGCGATGTCCCCATATTCCTCTAGGATCTGCGAAACCCTGGTTTTGGGGGTGATTTCCATTATGCGCTCCTTCATGCCCGCAATTTCGGCCTGCCGAGCACCATAAATCCCGCTGCCATAAGCCCGAACACGATCACCAGCACAAATCCCTCGGCGCTCTCCGAGCCGCGAAAGATCGAAATGGCGGTTTCGATCGGCAGCAGTACATAGAGCAGGATCAGGCCAACCACAATGGCATTGCGCGCCGGCGAATCGGGGGCGCGGCGCGCCATCCAGGAGATCACGCCCACGGCCAGCATCGCCGTCCCAAACTGACTGGCGACGTGGGCGGTCAGGACATCCGGGGCCTGCCCGGTACGGGCGGCCATCAAAGGGCCGGGCGCCAGCAGCAGCCCCAATCCCAGCAAACTCGACACCACAGCACTGAGGGTAAACAGGTTTTTTAAGCTCATCATTACTCCAATTGAAAAAGGGCCCGGCAAACCCGGACGGTGAGATGTCTAATTTATTAAGGCCTGATCCGTGAATGTGTTCACGTCCGGATGGAACATTGGATAAAGCCTGGCGATTATACTAGATCGGCCCGGCGGATTCCGGGGCAAACCCGTACCCATCCCCCTTAGCTATCTGAACCCACTTAAAAAGAAAGCGGCCGCCCCAGGAAAGGGCAGCCGCTTGAGATTTCTGCGGATCGACCAGATCAGCGCGCTTCCGGACCCCGGCGGGGCGGCTTGGTCTGGTGCGGCACGATGATGTTGCCGCCCATCAGGGTGACTGCATCGGTCTGAGGGTCCGGCCCCACGGTCAGCGCTGCAACCAGGACCCCATCTTTATCGCGCACCTCGATCCAGAAACGGTCCGCACCCGCTCCCGGCGTGCCGTGGTCCTCCACGTACACCGTGAACGTGTGATTGCCTTCTGGGTCCGGCATGGTCGGCGATTGGTAGGTGGCTTTGCCATTGAACACCGCCCAGCTGAAGTCGCCGGGGATGTCGTCCCCCAGCGCCAGGCTGCCCAGCGCATTGCTCTTCAGCCGGTAGATCTGGCTGCTGTTCCCCACGTGCCGGATCAGCACCAGGTTGCCCTTCAACCCGCGACCGTTCTTCTTGTATTTCATCGTATAGCCGAAGGTGGTACGGTCGCTCGTCCCGGGCCAGTAGAACCAGCCGCCACCGGTGGTGAAGCCCAGGCTGGGGTCGAAGACCGCCAGCGCATCCTCACTTCCACCTGTGTAGTAGCCTCCGACCACGGTCGCCACCGCTGCATAGGCGTTGACCGGCACCCCACTGAAGCCACAGTTCAGTTCCAGCACGCCGCTGTAGTCAAAGGCCGGTGGCAGCGGGGTCACCGGCGTGCAGGCCACCGTGATCGGCGTGCCCGGCCCGATCGGCTCAAGCGTTAGTGAAACTTGCGCCAGGTTGATGTCTCCCGGCAATGCACTTGCACCACCCTCACTGCTCTCTTGCACATAGACCTTCAGGCTGAAGCTGCCGGTCCCCACAGGGCTGTCGACTTCCACCGCCGTCGGGTTGTCAATGTCAAACCACACATCGGCGTCCTCGGGCGCGACGATGACCTGCGTCTCGGTGAAGACGCTGGTGGTGTCATCCGAGATCGTGAATTCAACCGTGTTGCTGCTTTCCGCCACCAGCACCTGCCCGCTCAGCGTCCAACTGCAGCCCGTCCCGCCTGTGCCGTCTGGCGTACAACTACCGGTTGTCGACAGGCCCGAGGGGGCGTCGTCACTTATGGTGAGCGGATCTGAATCAATATCGCTGGCAAGAACCGTCACCGGGGCAATCAAGTCGCTGTACTGCACCGTCTGGGAATCCGGGTCCATATCAAGCACCTCCGGTGCATCATCAATACAGTTGACGGTGATGTTCACCGTGGCGGTGTTGGAGTCGGCCAGGCCGTCGTTGGCGTGGTAGCTGAAGCCATCGGGGCCGCAGTAATCCGGGTCAGGTTCATAGCTGAACGAGCCGTCGCTGTTGAGCGTCAGGCTGCCGTTGCTGGGGCCCGAGTCGAGCACGGCCGTCAACGGGTCGCTGTCCGCATCGGAGTCGTTGGCCAAAACGCCATCACCTAACGGGCCTACCGTGGCTTCAACCAGCGTTGTGTCTTCATTGGTGCTGTAGCTGTCGTCGTTGGCGACAGGCGGCTGGTTGAAGAGATTGGTGAAGGTACATAGAACCGTACTGCCTGGGGCCAGCGTCACTTCAAGAGAATTATCCCCGGGCGTAAAAGTGCCAAAGGTGGAATTACCTACGCTGTTGATACAGGAAATATCGTCGAGCGTCCAACCTGGGGCCAGATTGATTTCGTTGACAGTATAGGTTAGCCCTGGCGATAAGCCGCCCAGTCCGACAGGTGGGTCGCCTGCTTGAATCGTTGAAAGGCCGCCCAAGATCACGCTCCCCAGCCGAATATCAAGCGTAAAGGTCTGATTGGGATTGTTTGGGTCTCCTTGACTGGCGGCCTTTTGGACTAAAATCGTGCCCCGTTTGGTATTGCTAAAGGTGCAGGTCACGGTTTCTCCCGCTTCGACGTTGATGGTGGCTGTACGCGTGCCTATATTGGCTATGCTATTGTTGTCGTCGCAGGTCAGGCCAGTCAGGTCGTAAGCCAGTGTAGGATCATTCTCGGTGACGGTGTAACTGCCCGGAAAGACGTTGAGGAAAGTCTTGCTCTGGCCGTCGTTCAGAGTGAAGCTGTTGGGGGCGGCGATGTCGTCGGTGAAGCCGAAGCTGGTTCCGCCGGCGGGGGTGGTGGCCTTGTTGATGATGATGGTTCCAGGCAGCTGGACCGCTGTGTCTTCCGAGGCCGTGTTGTTGCTCGTATCCGAGTCATGGGTGGTGCTGGCGAGACTGGCATTATTGGTCACAATGCCCGTGCTGCCGGGCGCGGTCACACTGATGTTGCAGACGGCTGTCGCGCCGCTGGCCATCGAACCGATATTCCAGGTGATCACGCCCGCAGAAGGCGGCCCGGCGCCGCAGTCGTCGCTGACGTAGGCCACCCCTGTCGGAAGCGTATCACTGACGAAAACATCCCGCGCAGTGGAAGGCCCACTGTTCGACACGGAGAGCTGGTAGCTGAAACCCGCCCCCGGGCTGACCGGGTCGGCCGAGTCGCTCTTCTGGATGCTCAAATCGGCCTGGGGCACAGATGTGCAGGTGGGGTCCGTGGAGCCGCCCACGGCCAGGTCATCGGTCATCACATCCGCATGGTTGGCGCTCGTTACCAGACCCTGGTTGCAGACCTGGGTGACGTTGGCCGGAATCGTGCTGTCAACGGTTACGTCAAAGCTGATGAGCACCACCTGGCCGGGGTTCATGTCGCCCAGGCTCAGGTTGATGGTCTCTCCACTGGCGTGGGCGATGGCCGGCCGCAGGCTGGCGGCCAGCTCGCGGGCCTGGACCAATACCGCGTCAGCCATGCCCTGCCAATCCAGCCCGGCCCAGCCTTCAGCCAGCCCCGCCAGCCAGGCCCCGGGTTCCCAGCGGGATTCGGCCTGCGGATCATCCAAACCATATACAAATTCAGATGCTAGCGATGTTTCCAGGACGGCGGCGGTGGGTGCAGTAGGTGTACAGGTCCCATTGATCGTCCCATCCAAAAAGGCGGAGTTCAACGGAGTATTGCCGTTGTTATTCCAGGTGGTATCGATGTTTCCCGTCCAGCCTGACAACTGGGCGGTCCCGGCGCCGGCCAGATCGCCAGAAACCGGATTGCCGACATAAAAGGCGTCGCCAAAAAAAGGCGTCCCGGAGGCGGCGTTGTTCGTCACTGATGCACACAGCGTGTTGCCGCTGTTGATGTAAAACTGGATATTTGCATCCGCCGTGTTGGTCACTCCGACGGAATTGTTGTTCACAGTCGCCTGGATGTTGGCCACACCGGTTGCTGCCGCCACACCCTGTCGGGAGCGCATATCAATCCCTGCCAGGCCGACACCCTTGACATTGTTGATCACGTTGTTGGAGACTTCGATCACCAGCGAAGGATTGCCGCTGGTGGTCACTTCGGCGACGGCGCGCACCCCGGCGCCCATCTCGGAACCCTGGATGGTATTGCCGCTGATTGTCCCATTGCCGCTGCCGCCGCCGAAGATAAACACATTGACCGCATGGCTGCGGAGGGGGGCAAAGGTTTGCGGTTTGCTGCCGGTACCGGTGACGTCAAAGGTGAGGATAGCGTTGTCGCGCGCGGCCAGGTCTATCCCTGAATTACCGACCACAGTTGGCTCCCCATCAAAGTC
>JBFKII010000076.1:0-14633 GCA_041632295.1 Anaerolineales bacterium
GCGCGGCCTGGAAGCGTATGCCGCTTCGGGCGGCAATCCCGCTCGCGTCGCTTCCGTGGCTTCTTTTTTCGTCAGCCGGGTAGACACGTCCGTCGACAGGGCCCTGGCGGAAGCCGGGGATCTCAACTTGCAGGGGAAAATTGCGATTGCAAATGCCGAGGTCGCCTATGCGATCTTCCAGGATATTTTTTCCGGATCTCGTTGGGATGCCCTGGCCCGCCAGGGCGCTCACCCCCAGCGGGTCTTGTGGGCCAGCACCGGCACAAAAAACCCGGCTTATCCTGACACGCTGTACGTCGACTCGTTGATCGGGAGTAACACGGTCAACACCATGCCTCCGGCCACCCTGAATGCATGGCTCGATCATGGATCGCTCGAGCCGGTTCTAGGCCGGGATCTGGATGGGGCGCGGAAGCGCCTGGCCAGGCTGGCAGAGTTGGGTATTGACCTCCACCAGATAACCGATCGGCTTTTGTCCGATGGAGTGGCCAGCTTTGCCGAATCCTTCCACGCGCTGCAGAGAAGCATCGGCGAAAAACAAGAGCGCCTTCTCCAAAGCGGGGCCGCCTATCAGGCTGCCCTTGGGGATTATGAAGCCAGGGTTCTCCAGGCACAGGCGGAAATGACTTCGGAGGATGTCCTGGGTCGCATCCTGAGAAAGGACCACACCGTCTGGAGTGAGTCCCCTGAGGAGATCGCCAACCGCCTGGGCTGGCTGACTATCGCCGAGCGCATGCAAGCGGAGGTCGGCGACCTGCAGGATTTTGCTCGCACGGCCCGGGAAGCGGGCCTTACTCAGGCCCTGCTACTCGGCATGGGCGGCTCCAGCCTGGCTCCGGATGTGTTCCAAAAAACGTTCGGGGTTGCGGAAGGCTATTTAGACCTGGCCGTGCTGGACAGTACTGATGCCGAAGCCGTCCGAGCCCAAACCGCACGCCTCGATCTATCAAAAACGCTTTTTATCGTGGCTACAAAATCCGGGGGCACGGTCGAAACGCTCTCATTTTTCAAGCACTTTTACAACCTGGTTGCCGATCGTTTCGGGGCAAGCGCGGCCGGTAGCCATTTTATTGCCATCACCGACCCGGGTAGCAGTCTGGTCGCGCTGGCCGAGAAGCACAATTTCCGCCGGGTGTTCGTGAACGACCCCGATATCGGCGGGCGGTATTCCGCCCTGTCGTACTTTGGCTTGGTCCCGGCCGCCCTGCTGGGTGTGGACCTGGGCCGGTTGTTGGAACGAGCCGTTCAAGCCCAGGAAGAGGCCCGGGCTGCCAGCACAGGCAGCAGCAGCGCCTTCCGCCTGGGTGCCGCATTGGGTGAGCTGCATCGTGCCGGGCGAGACAAGCTCACCCTGGTCCTCTCCACCGCCCTGGAAAGCTTAGGAGATTGGGTCGAGCAGTTGGTGGCCGAGAGCACCGGCAAAAGCGGCCAGGGAATTTTGCCCGTGGTCGGGGAGAGTCTCGGCAAACCAGAAGTTTACGGGCGGGACCGATTCTTTGTTTCCGTACAGCTGGAGAGCGACGCCGCGCACGACCCATCGCTGGCTTTGTTGGAGTCGGCCGGGCAACCGCTGGTCCGACTCCAACTGCGAGATATCTACGATCTCGGCGGCCAGTTCTTTTTATGGGAGCTTGCCACTGCAGTGGCCGGGGCGCGAATGGGCATCCAGCCTTTCGATCAGCCGAATGTCGAAGCGGCGAAAAAATTGGCGTCCAGGTTGGTCGAGCAATACAGCACAAGCGGCCGGCTACCCGAGGGGCAGGCCGAATCCCCGTCCGCCGACCGGCTGCGCCAATTTTTGGAGGCGGCCAAACCGGGCAGCTATATCGCCTTGCAGGTCTACCTGGCCCCAAACGATCGCACCACGCAGGCCCTGGACAGCCTTCGGCTGGCGCTGCGCGCGCTGACTGGCGCTGCGGTCACTTCCGGGTATGGGCCCAGGTACCTGCACTCCACCGGCCAACTGCACAAAGGCGACGGCGGCAACGGGTTGTTCTTGCAGTTCACTTCCGAATCGGACGAGGAAATCCCGATTCCAGACCGGGTCGGTGAGCCCGGATCGTCGATCGGCTTCAACGTGCTGAAAATGGCGCAGGCGCTGGGTGATTTCCAGGCGCTGCGCGAAGCGGAGCCGCCTCGCCCGGTATTGCGCTTTCACCTGAAAGGGGATGCCGCCGGGCAGATCGAACGCCTCGCGGCCGAGCTGGCGCCCTGAAGGAGGCTCCAACCCATTGATCCGAGCAATGATTTTTGACCTGGATGGCACTCTCGTTCAGACCGAGCGATTAAAAGCGCTATCCTACGCCCATGCGGCCCGGGAGCTGTGCCCATACGAAGTGGGCGAATCACAAGTGATCGAGTCATTCAAGCAGGTTGTCGGGCTGCCTCGCAGGGAAGTGGCGCAGTACCTGGTGGAAAAATTCTCTTTGGAAAAAAAAGCGGCCGCCAGGATGGATGAATTTGGGCTGCAAACGGCCTGGCAGGCCTTTGTCCAGGTCCGTCTGGGTTATTATGAACGGATGCTGGCCGACCCTGAAGTCATCCGTAGCAACCAGTGGCCCCATAACGTCGCTTTGCTGCACGCCGCCAGGCAGGCCGGCTGCCGGCTGGGATTGGCAACCATGTCGCGACGGGAGCAGGCGAACCGGGTGCTGGAAATGACCGGCCTGGCCAGTGCTTTCGATTTTGTCGCCAGCCGGGATGACGTGGACCGCGGCAAGCCCGACCCGGAGATTTATCTCCTGGTTTCGGATGAACTGGGCGTGGCGCCCAGGGATTGCCTGGTCATCGAAGATTCGCCCTCCGGCGTAAAAGCTGCACAGTCCGCGGGCATGCATGTGATTGCGGTCACCACGCCATTTACACGTGAGCATTTGGAGAACCAGGATTTTCTGCCTTTGGAGAACGTGGTCCACGAACCTGAGGAGCTGGTCCCTCTTGTCGAGCGAATCATGGGTGCGCAGGTGATCGGCACCGAATCCGAATAATGGAAATTGCGAATAACTTAGGAGGAGCTGTCAGATGGAACTTGCAATAATTGGACTGGGAAAAATGGGGGCGAACATGTCCCGCCGCCTGCTGAGAGCGGGGCACCGCGTGGTGGGCGTCAACCGAAGCGACGATATCACACGACAACTGGCAGACGAAGAAGGCCTCACCCCGGCCTTTTCGGTTGCGGAGGCGGTTTCGATGCTGGAGGCCCCACGCGTGGCCTGGGTGATGGTCCCGGCCGGCGATCCAACCGAAGGCATAGTGCAGGAACTGGCCGAGCGGCTCTCCGCCGGCGATGTAGTCGTCGATGGCGGCAACAGCAACTACAAGGACACCATCCGGCGCGCCAGCCAGTTGAAAGAAAAAGGCATCCATTACCTGGATGTCGGCACTTCTGGCGGAATCTGGGGCCTGGCGGAGGGCTACAGCATGATGGTCGGCGGAAGCGACGCGGCCGTGGCGGTCCTGCGGCCGGCGCTCGAGACCCTGGCGCCCGGTCCGGATCAGGGTTGGGGGCATGTCGGCCCTTCCGGAAGCGGCCATTACGTGAAAATGGTGCACAACGGCATCGAGTACGGCATGATGCAGGCCTATGCGGAGGGCTTTGAGATCCTCAAAGCCAAAAAAGAGTTTGATCTGGACCTGCACCAGGTCTCCGAAATCTGGCGTTTCGGGTCTGTCGTCCGCAGCTGGCTGCTTGACCTGACCGCCCGCGCGCTGGCCGAGGACCAGGATTTCGAGTCCATCCAGGGCTACGTGCCGGACAGTGGGGAGGGCCGCTGGACGGTTTTCGATTCGATCGACCTGGACGTACCTGCGCCGGTGATCACCCTGGCCCTGCAGATGCGTTTTGTCAGCCGCCAGGATGAGAGCTACGCCGCCAAGATGCTGGCCGCCATGCGCAACCAGTTCGGCGGCCATGCGGTCAAAGCGGCGGATTGAAATGAGCGCGGTCGAATCTACCTCCGTCATCATCTTCGGGGCTTCAGGCGACCTGACCTATCGTAAACTCGTCCCGGCGTTCTACCATCTCTTCGGCAAAGACCGGCTGCCCGAAAATTTTCACGTGTTGGGGCTATCCCGGTCGGAATGGGATGATGAGACCTTTCGGAACCGAATGGAGGAAGGGGTTAAACAGTTCGCTTCCGATTCGTTCAGTCAGGAGAGCTGGAAAGCCTTCAGGGAAAAGCTGCATTACTACCCCTTCGATCTGTCTGATGCGGAAGGCTACCGGGCCTGTGCCAAGCACCTGGCCGGCATCGAAAAACAAAAGACCAACCGCATGTATTACCTGGCGACTGCCCCGCAGTTTTTTCCGATCGCCATCCAGCATCTGGGTGACAACGGCATGGTCGACGATCGAGATGGCTGGCGGCGCGTGATTGTGGAAAAACCATTCGGCCACGACCTGCAATCCGCCCACCAGCTCAACGACACCATCCACCGCTACCTGCGCGAGGAGCAGATCTACCGCATCGACCACTACCTGGCCAAAGAAACCGTGCAGAACATCCTGGTCCTGCGCTTTGGTAACACGATTTTCGAGCCGCTATGGAACCGCAACTACATCGACCACGTGCAGATCACCGCTGCTGAGAGCGTGGATGTAGGCCATCGCGGCGGCTATTACGACGATTCCGGTGTGCTGCGGGATATGTTCCAGAACCATTTGCTGCAACTGCTCTCCCTGGTTGCCATGGAAGCGCCGGCCTCCTTCGACGCCGACGCGCTGCGAAACGAAAAGGTCAAAGCGCTGGCAACCGTGCGGCCGATCCCCCTGGAAAAAGTCTACGCAAATGTCATCATCGGCCAGTACGAGGGCTATCTGAAGACCAAGGAAGTGGCTTCGAACTCGCGCACTCCGACGTACGCAGCGGCCCGCCTCTACCTGGACAACTGGCGGTGGCAGGGTGTACCTTTTTACCTGCGCTCCGGCAAAGCTTTGAAGGAAAAGTCGACAGAGATCTTGATCCAGTTCAATGCCCCACCCCATGTCATGTTCCCGCTGGAGATGGGGGAGACTATCCGCGCAAATCTTCTCTCGATCTGCATTCAACCGCATGAGGGGATCCACCTGCGATTTGAGGCCAAGGTCCCCGACACGCCCGCAAAGATGCGTTCGGTGGACATGGATTTCCACTATGACGACGATTTCGGCCACCTGGCCATCCCGGAAGCGTACGAGCGCCTGCTTCTGAACGCCCTCAACGGGGACGCCTCTTTGTTCACCCGCGCCGACGGGATCGAAGAGGCCTGGCGGATCATCGACCCGATCCTGACCGTTTGTGAAGCGGGGGTGGTGCCGATCGCCAAATATCCGAAAGGGAGCTGGGGCCCGAAGGAAGCCAACGAATTCATGGGGCAGCACGGCCATGAGTGGCGACTGGGTTGCGTCAGCGATTGAAAACGCGATTGAAACCGGAACTCCGCATATTTCCAGGCCTGGAGGCGCTTTCGGAAGCGCTGGCCGCCGCTGTGGCCGAGGTGGGACGGGATTCGGTCGCGCAGCGTGGGGTTTTTCGGCTGGTGCTGAACGGTGGCGGCACCCCCGAAAAGCTGTTTTCGCTCCTGGGTCAGGAGCCGATCGACAGTATGCGTTTTTGGGAAAAGACCCAGGTGTTCTGGGGCGATGAGCGCTGCGTGCCGCCGGACCAGGGTGGCTCGAATTACAAACAGGCGTCTGACGCTTTTCTTTCCAAATTGCCTTTGGACAGCGAAAACGTGCACCGCATCCCCGGAGAGTATCCGCCAGAAGAGGCGGCAGCCGCGACCAACCAGCTGCTGGCCGCGATTGCAGAAGCCGGGCGTGAAGGGCCGCGCTTCGACCTGGTGTTGCTGGGCATGGGCCGCGACGGGCACACTGCTTCCCTTTTTCCTGGAACGGACTATGGGGCGGTTCAGTCCGCTGCAGTGGCGGTCACGGCGGAATACGCCGGCCGCCCCGCCGACCGCGTTACCCTGACGCCGCGGATCCTCAACGGCGCTCGCCGTATTTTCTTCATGGCAGCTGGCGAAGAAAAAGCCGTTACCCTGGCGGACGTTCTGGAAGGCCCCTACGACCCGGTCCGACTGCCGGCCCAGTGGATCCGGCCTCCGGAGGGACAGGTCACCTGGTGGCTGGACGAAGCCATCGCCGCGAAACTGGACGATAAAGGCGGGCGGGCATGAGCGAACACAGCCGGCTGCGGGAATCGGCCGAGGCGGATTCTCCCTGGCGCCGTTGGGGGCCGTATATCAGCGAGCGCGCCTGGGGGACCGTGCGGGAGGATTACAGCAAGGATGGGGAAGCCTGGACGTACTTCCCGCACGAACACGCCCGCAGCCGGGCCTACCGCTGGAGCGAGGACGCCCTGGGAGGGTTCTGCGATATCGATCAGGTCCTCTGCCTGGGCCTGGCCCTCTGGAATGAAAACGATCCCATCCTGAAAGAGCGCCTGTTCGGGCTGTCCGGGCCGGAGGGGAATCACGGCGAAGACGTCAAGGAATATTACTTTTACCTGGATGCCGTCCCGACCTTTTCCTACTGCCGCATGCTGTACTGCTACCCCCAACAGGCTTTTCCCTACGGTCAATTGCTGGAAGAAAATCGCCGGCGCGGGTACGGTGATCCCGAGTACGAGCTTTCGGATGCCCTGGCCGACTCCCTCGAAGAAGGCCGCTATTTTGACATCGAGATCAGCTATGCCAAGGCCGATCCGGAGACGGTATTTTGCCGGATAGAAGTGACCAACCAGGGTCCCGATCCGGCGCCGGTTCACATCCTGCCGCAGATCTGGTACCGCAACACCTGGTCGTGGGATCCCAAAATGGAAAAACCGCGCTTGGAGGCGGCCGGGAACGGTCATGTGCGCGCTAAACATCCTCAAGTCGGGGAATACTACTGGCAGGTCGATACCGAAGGGGCACTGCTGTTCACCGAGAACGAGACCAATTTCGAGCGCCTCTACGGCCGGCCCAACCCGGGCCCGTACGTCAAGGATGCGTTTCACAATGCGGTGGTGAGCGGCCAAATGGAGACCGTCCATTCAAGTGCAGGCACCAAGGCCGCCGTTCACAGTCGGATCGTGCTGGCGCCAGGAGAAACCGCGCGCTTTCAGGTCCGCCTGGGGCGGGAGGCGCCGGATAAACCTTTTTCGCAGGCCGAGGCGGTTTTTTCGCGCCGCAAGGCCGAGGCGGATGAGTTTTACCGTCGTGTCCAGCCTGAGATTTTGGATGAAGATGCCCGGCTTGTCCAGCGGCAGGCGTTTGCCGGCCTGCTGTGGAGCGAACAGTTCTACCACTTCGACGTCGACCGCTGGCTTGTCGGGGACCCGGGCCAGCCCCCGCCGCCCGAAAGCCGCAGGTCGGGGCGCAACCGGGATTGGGACCACCTCAACAACAAAGACATTATCTCGATGCCGGATAAATGGGAATACCCGTGGTACGCTGCCTGGGACCTGGCGTTCCACGCCCTGCCTCTGGCCCTGATCGACCCAGAAATTGCCAAGCGCCAGCTCCTGCTGATGCTGCGCGAGTGGTACATGCACCCCAACGGCCAGCTCCCTGCTTATGAATGGTCCTTCAGTGACGTCAACCCGCCCGTGCATGCCTGGGCGGTCTGGCGGGTGTACAAAATCGACCGAAACGTCAGCGGACAGGCCGACCGGGGATTTCTCGAGCGTGCCTTCCACAAGCTGCTGCTCAACTTCACCTGGTGGGTGAACCGCAAGGACGACGATGGGAACAACGTCTTTCAGGGCGGGTTCCTCGGCCTGGACAACATCGGCGTTTTCGACCGCAGCGCCGAACTGCCCGCCGGCGGGCATGTGGAGCAGGCCGACGGCACCGCCTGGATGGGCATGTTCTGCCTCAATATGCTGGCGATCGCCCTGGAATTGGCCCGCCATAACCCGGTCTATGAGGACACGGCCACCAAGTTTTTCGAGCATTTTCTCTACATCGCTGCAGCGATCAACCGCCAACACGACCAGGGTGGATTGTGGGATGAAAACGACGGCTTTTACTACGACATGCTGCACCTGCCCGACGGTGGTTACCATCCGCTGCGGCTGCGTTCGTTCGTCGGGCTGATCCCACTGTACGCGGTGGAAACGCTCGAGCCCGACCTGCTTGAAATTCTGCCGGATTTCAAACGCAGGATGGACTGGTTTCTGAGCTACCGTCCGGACCTGGTGGATGCGGTGGCCAGCATGACCACCCGCGGCCGCAAGCAGCGCCGCCTGCTTTCGCTGGTAGACCATGCCAAGCTGCCGCGGATTCTCCAGCGCATGCTGGATGAGGACCAGTTTTTATCGCCTTACGGGCTGCGATCGCTGTCCAAAAAGCACCGTGAGCGCCCCTACCGGTTGTGGATCGGGGGGGAAATGCGTGAGGTTCGTTATGATCCGGCTGAATCGACATCCGGGTTGTTCGGCGGCAATTCGAACTGGCGCGGCCCGATCTGGTTTCCGACAAATTACCTGATGATCGAGTCGCTGCAGAAATACCAGCGGTTTTACGGGGACGAGTTGCGGATTGAAAACCCGACCGGATCCGGCTGTGAGATGACGATGGGGGAGGTGGCTTCCGACCTGGCGAGGCGGCTGGTGAACCTTTTTCTGCGCAGCGGGGAGCGCCGGGCGGTATTCGGGGAAAACGCCCTCTTCCAGCGAGATCCGCGCTGGCGGGATCACATCCTATTTTACGAGTACTTCAACGGGGATGACGGGGCCGGCCTGGGCGCCTCCCACCAGACCGGCTGGACGGCGCTTGTGGCCAAGCTGATCCAGCAGGGCTGGCAAAACGGCGACTTCCGAAAATCGTAGGCCAGATGAAATCGGTTATTTGGAGTTGGGGTAATTCCGTCTTTCGGCTGCGCCTTTGCCGCCTCAGCCGCCGGGCACAGCCAGCCTGCCCAAGCGGTTGTCACTGCCGGGCAAAATGAAAAACTGGGCTTCTTGCGGTGTAAAGGGGCTTTCATCGGATAGAGTGGAAAAATCGGCCAGAGAGCGTTGAACCGTCAGGCTGCGCACCACCCTTTCGCTTCGCACGAAGACAAGCAAACTGAGCGATTCGTCGTTTTCCAGGCGGGGATGTAAAAAGCGGGTGCCGATCCATTCGAATCCCAGGGCCTGGTTGACCGACTCCCGGCTCGAATTCGGCCCAAAGATGTGGAGCAGGTCCCACTCGAAATCCGTGACCGCCCGGATTTCGATCCGGGAGGCGTACCCGATCCGGTACATCTGGACCGCTCGCAGGAGATCGTCGTGAAGTCCCTGCCGCTGGACGCGAACGACAGCCAGCCAAACCAGCATGGCCAGCAGCACAAAAAGCGGGATGCCCAGTAACCATTTTTTGCCCATGGCGGATCGGATTATAACGAAAGCCGGCTGTGGTATATTGGCTCCAGCCCCGAAGATTTCGGACTTCCAAAAGGGAGTGTAGACGACCATGAATAATGAAACCTCCGCCCTGACCGATCTGTCCCTTCTCCACGGCGCCTGGGAAGGGGAAGGGCTAGGCGGTTATCCTACGATCGATTCTTTCCGTTACCGAGAAATGCTGGATGTCTCACCTATCCCAGGTTCAGCCAGTTTGCACTACGTCCAGCGCACCGTGCTGGTGGACGACCAGGGCCAGGTGCTCAAGACCAGCCACTGGGAGACCGGCGTGGTCCGCCCACTGGCGGAAGGGCAGGTGGAGCTGGCCTGCGTGCACGTCAACGCCCGCTACGAACTGCTCACAGGGAATGCAGACCCAGACGGAAACGGTGGGCTGGCGCTGGTTTTCGAGAGCGTGCAGATCGGCAATGACCCCCGCATGCGCAGTTCTTCCAGGACCTGGACCATTTCTCCAGGCCAGTGGCAATATAAAATGACGATGGCAACAGACAGGGTTGGGCAACCGACGCTGCACCTTGAAGCCCGCCTGCGCCGGGCGGAGGCGCGATGACCCACGACCTGGTCCGCAGCCTGCGTTTTGCCCGGTCGGAATTCGTCCGCGGGTTGGATGGCCTGACGGCGGAGGAAGGAATCCGGCGCTTCCTGCCGATGAACTCGATCAGCTGGAACATCGGCCACCTGGCCTCCCAGGAAAACTGGTATTGGGTCCGGCTGGCCCAGGGCCGGCTGGTGGCGCCCGGCTTGCACAACCTGGTCGGCACGGGGAAACCAGCCAGCACCCCGCCGCTCGATGAAATGTGGGCCGCCTGGCGGGAGGTCACAGCCGCTGCGGACGCGTTCTTGGACACCGTTTCCGAGGGCCAGTTGGGTATAAAACTCGAATTCCGGGGTCGGGAGTGGGGAGAAAATATCGGCACGCTGCTGCTGCGCAACACCCACCACTACTGGTTTCACCTGGGGGAGTGCATGGCAGTCCGGCAGCTGCTGAGCCACACGGAATTGCCAGAATTCGTAGGGGACATGTCCGCAGGAGGTTACCGGGGTTCAGCACCCGACTCGGGGGAATGAGCGCATCGCATCCAGTGGTCCGCCTGCGGGAGGTACGGGATGCGGACCTGGATATTTTTTTTGACCAGGGCCGCGACCCGGCGGCGGTGCAAATGGCGGCTTTCACGGCCAAAAACCCGGATGATCGGGCTGCTTTCGAGCAGCATTGGGCCAAAATCCGGGCGGATGCGGGCATCATCATGCGGACCGTGCTGGAGGATGAGCGGGTGGCGGGGAGTGTGATGAGCCATTCCTGGTTCGGCGACCTGGAAGTCACTTACTGGCTGGGGCGGCCTTTCTGGGGCCGGGGGTTGGCGACAGAGGCGTTGAAGCAGTACTTGCAAATGCAGACCCAGCGACCGATCTACGGGGTGGCGGCAAAGGACAACCTGGGATCGATCCGGGTGCTGGAAAAATGCGGTTTCCGGTTTGTGCGCGAAGGGCGGGGTTATGCCAACGCCAGGGGGCGGGAGATTGCCGAGATCGTCCTGGTGCGGGACGAGTGAAAAACCCATCCGGCTGAGGAAAAACCCGACCAAAGGACAGCACGTTCCTGTACGGAAGTCGCTTGAGCACGCCCGCACATCCGGTGCATAATGCCAGCATGTCACTTAAAGCGAATTTCGCGTTGATGCAGTCCCGGCTTTTCCTGAAACCGAAAAATCGATGCAACGACCTCTTACCGGCCGGCCGTGTGCTCCGGGAACTGGACTTGAAAAGCGCCGAACACCTCGGCCGGATGGAAGTCCCGTTGGAACGCATAATCGGCAGTGCCGGGCGCTATACGAATTTCGACTTGAGCTTCCGGCCGGTTGCGCTGCCCGACCGCCGCCGCTGGGAGAGCCTGAAAGAAGTGCGAGATTCCGGGTCGGACCTGCCGCCGGTCGATCTGATCCAGGTGGGGGATAAATACCTTGTGATGGATGGGAACCATCGCATCGCCGTGGCCGCAGCACGTGGTGAAGGGGCCATTGCCGCCCGTGTGACCCGATTGCGCACGGGGCAGCTCATCCCCGACGAAAAATGCACCCGGCTTGGGTACCGGTTAAATAATAATGGCTGCCCTGGGGAGGGCAGCCATTGTGCTTCGCGCAGCTGCTAATTCGCCAGCTTTTCCAAAAACTTTTTCCGGAATTTTGCTACTTTCGGCCGGATGACGAACATGCAGTAGCCCGCCATCGGGTTGTTGCGGTAATAATTCTGGTGGTAAGCCTCGGCCTGGTAAAAGGCTTCAAAAGGCGTGACCTCGGTCACAATCGGGTCACCCCAGATTTTCTCCGCCTCGAATTCGGCGATGATCTCCTCGGCGGTACGCTTTTGCTCTTCATCATGATGGAAGATAACCGAGCGGTACTGCGGACCAACGTCATTACCCTGCCGGTTGAGGGTAGTGGGATCATGGATGGTGAAGAAAACTTCCAGGATTTCCCTATATGAAACGACCTGGGGGTCGAATGTCAACTGGACCACCTCTGCATGGCCGGTGGTTTTCGTGATCACCTGCTCGTACGTGGGGCTGGCGACGTGGCCGCCTGCGTAGCCCGAAACCACGCGCTCGATCCCGCGCAGCTCCTGGTAGACTGCTTCCAGGCACCAAAAGCAGCCTCCACCGAGGGTCGCGACCTGCATCTCTTTCATGACTGGCTCCTTTTATTCCGAACTGCTTTTATTGTATCTTCAAAGCTTACGGATTTATGACAGCCGTATCATGCTTTTATTAACATGCTGGCTTTTGGGACCCTCAGCGCCCGACCAACTCGATCGCGGTAGCCTTCACGCCGCCATTGGCTCCCGCGTGCATCCCGCGAAGTTCAATTTTGACGTACTCGAAACCGGCTGGTATCGGATAGAGAATCCAATCGGATTGCTGCCACATAATCAGGTGGCCATCCCAGGTCTGTTGGGCGAAACGTACCCAGGGGTCGCCCAAGGATTGCCTTCCGTACAGATTGATCTCCCCCTGACCGGTGCCGAGGGAGACGTACAGGTAGCGCATGTCGATTGCGTCGTAACCGTGCCCGGGTGTCAGGACGAGCTGCTCCACCGAACCCCAAACACCGGCGGGATGGCTGTTTGCATGCCAGCGGAGCGCGGTGCCGCAGGGGCCCGGGTTCGAGTCCTTTTTGGAGAGCCCCATCGGCAAAGCGCCTGTATCCGTCCAGCCGGTTTTGGTCGGCTGGCAAAACTGGTCCGCAAACCAGGGATTGGTCGTCAGGAAATCAGGGCCGGTCGGTGTAGGGTCGCCGAGTAGGGTTGGAGACGGCGGTGGTGTAAATGCATTGGTCGGATTGGGCGTGCGGGTGGGGGTTTGTGTTGTGACCGCAGTCGGCCACGGCGTGGGTGTGCGGCTGGACTCATGAGGCGGGGTCAACTGGGGGGTGGGCGTTGCGTGCGGGGTCCAGTAGTAAGGCGGATCGGTGTCGCCGTTGGAGGTCCGAGCCTCGGCGCGAACTTCAGAGATCAGCAGTGCACCTGCCAGAACGGTGAATAGGATAGGGATGTTGCGCCAGAGGCGGGCGGCTCGGCCGGGGTTTTGCATCTTGCCGCTCCTTTATGAATAGATAAATCCTGGACGGGGGTTTCGAAAGATCTGCAAACTTGCTCGAACTTCAGAATACCTGGAAAACACGCCTCCCGCTGCATGTTACCATGTCGATCGCCCAGAAAACGGCGCAGATCCCTCCAAAGTATGTCTCCCATGCTGGTATTTTCGGAGGATTTTCAGAATTTCTTAAGTGCTTTTCGAATATATGGCGATATACTGGATCCGGAATGGGAACCGGTCTCCGACCAACACTTATCTTTTTTTCGCCCGTTCTGGGCCGTACGACTAAGGAGCGAACTTATGAAAGGTATTATCATCGTCTTAGTGCTGGTGGCTTTCGCCCGCTTGATGACGGAACTTCGCATCTACGAGGCTTTGCCGGTGTGGATCAGGCAACTCCCTGAACCGCGCGATTTCCGCGCCCGGAGTGTGACCTGGGGGCCGGACCGGTAAGGGCAGCCATCGCAGGGGGGCATAATCAAAGCAGGCAGTAATTCGCTGCCGTCTGGAGGCGCACTACTGCCTGTTTTTTGATTCAAAGGGCCTGGCGGCTCTCTTCGCTCAGCCCTGGACGATCGCCACCCGGATCCGCCCGGATCAATACGTAAACAAGCGGTCGTGCTCCAGGGACAGCTTGACCAGTTCCGGGGGCCCGGCAAAAGTATAGGATTTGCCTTCCAGATCCTTGGGACCCAGGCCGCGGGATTTGGCCGACATCCCGGAAAGATAGATCCTGGCCCCGTTTTCCACGACGGCATCGTATATCTGGCGCATATTTCCTGTGCCCAGCCCGTTCAAGTGCTCGATCGCCCCCTCTCGCATCAGCTGGACCCCATCCCCGGCCAAGAACAACGTCACCTCGTGGCCTGCTTCCAGGGCGGCCTTAGCCACGTGAAACCCAAGCACGGCCCGGGTTGGGTGTTCAGTACCGTGCGTGATGTGAACCATGATTTTTGCCATCTCAATCTCCTTTTTAGTACAACTTTCACCACGATCTGCGGGGAATCTATTCCAGGATACATTGTTAGAGAGCTGAGATCAAACTTTTCTGGCTTCCGACGCTGTCCCAAAGTTAGTGGGCGAAATCCAATTGAAACGTCAAGTCGCCAAGGCGCAGAGAAAATTCCTTGAAAAACCTGCATTCAAACCCAATTCTGAAATGGAACCAGGATGCCGTTCAAGCCTCCGTCTTCCGTGGTATAGCGCTGCCAGGGCTCCATCAAAGTGGCAAGCAGGCGGCGCAACTTTTCCAGGAGCGTATCCTTGCTGGCGCAACGCTCGTCCTCTGGCAGCTGCTTCCACAGCGCAGACAACCGCTCAGGCGCAATCAGCGCCATGCATACCTTCAGGTTCTTGATTACGTCCACGACCCCCAGCCATTCTTCCTCCAGGCTGTTGTTCAGCTCCCAGCAGGTGCGACCGCTTTTGTCAAACCCCACCGGTTTTGGGATGGTCACTAGTTTCCACCCTCCTATTGGTCCATACTACCGGCTGTGCGTTTGCCCGGAAAAACACGAAGGCCCTGCAAAAGCAGGGCCTTCTGCCAGTCGGGGTGCAGAGATTTGAACTCTGGACCTCTTCAACCCCATTGAAGCGCGCTACCGGGCTGCGCCACACCCCGAAGGCGTGGGGCATTATAGTCGATCCACCCCCGCCATGCAAGCGGAATA
>JBFKII010000077.1:0-14550 GCA_041632295.1 Anaerolineales bacterium
AGCTTTTGGAAGATCTCCCTGGCCTCCTCCGGCTTTCCCAGTTTTTGCCGGGCCAGGCCCTGGTAGTAGATCATGTCCGGAGGCTGGTCGTTGTAAAACACGGCCGAGGTCGGTTCGCTCAGCCCGACGGCAGCTTTTGAAAAATAATCCCTGGCAGCATCCTTATCCCCGAGCGCATCATGCGCACGGCCAAGGTAATAAAAAACATTGTTCTCCTGCGCCCCGTACAGCTTCCCCTCCCCCAGGTTGTGGGGGTATACCCGGGCGCGTTCCAGCCGTTCGATGGCAGCACCGTATTCGCTGGCGGCGATCGCCCGGCGGGCCAATTCCACCAGGCTGGCGACGTACTGGCCGGTCACTTTGCCTTCGCCCCCCTCCCAGGGGTGGAATCTGCGGTGGGAAAGGATTTCATACGCTTCCCGCGGCCTGCGCAGCAGGTTGAGAAGGACTACTCGCTCAATCGTCAGGTCATCCCGCTGCTCGACCAGATCCGAATGCGCTTCGAGCAAAGCCAGGCGTTTTTCCGCAGGCTCGTTCAGCTTTTTGGTCAGCTGGTCCAGTTCGAAGAGCACGCGCGCATCCCCGGGATCCAGGCGAAAGGCGGTTTCCAGGCTTTCCAGTGCCCGTTCCGCATCGCGGCGCTTGTTGAAATAGGCCAGGCCCAGGTTGCGGTGCACGGTGGGGAATGCGGGGTCCAGCTCCCTGGCACGCTCCCAGCTTTCGATCGCTTCCTCATACCGCCGGTGGGCGTACCAGAAGTTCCCCAGGTAGTAGGGCGCGCGCGCATCCCCAGGCTGGTGGCGCATCGCAGCAGAAAGGATCAGCACGTCCTCGATCCGGTTCGGAAAGCAAAAATCCGGCGAGCACCCGGCCGCCGCCTCGAAAGCAGCCAGTGCTTTGCCCGATTCCCCCATCTGATCGCACACCCATCCGAGGGTGTACAAGACCATCGGGTCCCCGGAGGGCGCGCTTTCCAGCAGCCGGACCGCATCGGGGAACAGGCCGGCGTGGGCATAGTCTAGTGCCAGTTCGACGAACGTATCCGGATCGGGGCGGACGTGTTCCCGGAATGCCGTGTCGCCCTGCAGCAGGTGCTGCTCCCACAGTGCGCCGTAGGCGAAGCGGTCCAGGTTCAGGGCCGTTTCGGCAGCCTCGCAGGCCTCCACTTCCCGGCCGAGCGTGCGCAGCAGGGCGATTTTCAGATGCCGGGCTTTGTGGTGGCGGGCGTTGGCGTCCAGGGCGCGATCGGCCAGGTCCAGGGCTTTCTCAATATCCCCTTCCCGGCTCTCCAGGCGGGCCAATTCGAAGGAAGCGGGGCTTACCCAGGCGTCGTTCCAACTGGCCTTGTAAAAAGCGTCCCGGGCCTCCCGGTCGCGCCCCTGCATCTGGAGCGAGAGCCCCAGGTTGTAGAACGGCTCGCCGTCATAAGGGTTTGGGTTGCGCAGGGTCAGGCGTTTCACTGCTGTGCGGAAATAGGTTTCCGCCTCGGAGAACCTGCCGCGACGGTACAGCAGCAGGCCCAGGGCGTTGTTGCAGCGGCTGTCGCCCGGATCGCGCCGCAGGGCCTCCTCGTAATACGGCTCCGGCGGGAAGGTGGCATGGCGGTACTGCTCCAGGTGCAGCCCATTGAGGAACAGGAGCTCGCTGCTCGGGATCTCGGCCGGAGGCGGCGCCTGCGTGGCCGGATCGGGGATCTCCGGTTTGTCGTCCGCCAGCGGGGTGTAGGCGATCAAAATATCGCCCCCGTCCGCAACGCGCAGGGTCAGCTCCTGGGGCCGGACCGAAGCGGGAACGGTGGCGTAGCCCTCAAAGGCCGTTTCCGGGGAGAGCTCCACCTCGGTTTCGAAGAGCACATCGCGGCCGCGAGACAGCGAAATACGCACCCGGCGCGGCCGCGTGACGTACACGCCCATCCGAGCCGCGCCCTCCTGGATTTCCAGGTTGACAACCGCTTCGCGCGAGGCATTTTTTGCGGCCCCGATCCGCTTATAGGGCATGAACACCTGGGAAAAGCGCTTTTCCTCCCCGGGCTGGATCCAGGAGAAGTCCGGCTGGTTATCGGTGTAGGCTCCGCACATCAATTCGATGTACGGGCCATCCTGATCGGTCAGTTGCCGGTCCCAGGCGATGCCGAAATCGGAGTTGCCCCAGGTCCACTGCTTCTTGCCCGGCACGATGTGGTGGTTGGCGACGTGCATCATGCCGGCCTGTTGGCCATGGTCGTAACAGCCGATGAAATCGAAATCGGAGTGATAGGCCATATAGGAGGTCGGCACGGGGATATTTTTGTAGCGGCTGATGTCCGTTCCCGGGGAGTAATCCACCTTGTAGTACGTCCCGGTGGCGATCGGGAAATCGGAGACATCGCGCTTGCCGTGGTCCATCACCGCGTTGACGTCCGGCGGGAAGACGGATTGGTAGTCATCGTTGACATGGACCGCCGGGTTGGCCCACCACAGGAAGGTCTGCGGCTCGGACGTGCGGTTGTACAGCTGGACCCGGACTTCCAGGATGGCCTGGTCGGGATAAAGCGTGAAACCGTGCACCCCCTGGGTGCGGAACATGCGCTCGATCTCCGCACACCAGACGGTCTTGCTACCGTCGGGGTGTTCCTCGATCCGCCAATCGAGCGGGTCAAACGTGCTGGGTCGGTGGTGCTGCGGCCAGTTGAACTCGATGCCGCCGGAGATCCAGGGCCCGGCCAGCCCGACCAGCGCCGGCTTGATCACCCGGTTGTAATACACGAAATGGTAGCCATTCGTCTTATCGAGGGCCATCTGGACGCGACCCCCGATCTCAGGCAATATCATGATCTTCAGATAGCGGTTTTCGAGGAACACTGCGGTGTATTCCCGGTCGACTTTCTCATCGTAGACGCGGTCGATCACCGGGTGCGGGTAGACCACGCCGCTGCTGCCCTGGTAAACGCGTTTTTCGAGGAACATCGGGTTTTTATCCGGCTCCCCGATCGGATAGGTCGGGATCGTGACGGTTTCCGCCCAGCATTTCACGGCCATTTCGTCGTTTTCCTTGTTCAGGTTATCCTCAGGTCCAGGCGCCAGCTGCGCTGCTGCCCGGGGGACAGCATGGCGTATTCATCGATTTGCATGGCATCCGCCAGCGAGTCCTTGCCGCCGATCGCCGGCTCCAGGCCCAGGTTGAAATACGGCTCCGATCCGCTCCCGGACCAGCCGCCGAAGTTCAACCACAGCCCGACATGGGTGATCTCCTGCGGGTGGAAGCGGAATGCGAACGCATGCCTGCCGTCCGGTGTCAGGACGGCCGTCTCCACTTCTTCCTCGCCCTGGAGCGGTTCGGTGTAAATCTTTATCGCCCGCCCCGCTGTTTTCTCCGGGACGCGAGACAGATCCAGAACCTGTCCATCCTCGCCGGCCAGGCGAGGCCACGGCATCCTGCCCGAAAGCCCCTGATCGCCCGAGTCCACCCGGACGGTTTCGACCCCGGCTGGCAGGCGCACCTGCATGCCCGCTTCGATCCGCAGAATGGGATGAATGCACCAGAGAAAGGGCATCTCGAAGGGGGACGGATTGCTCAGGCGGTAGTCCAGCCTGATGGCCGGGCTGTCATTTTCCATCGTCAGCCGGCGTTCAAAATGGTAGGGGAAGCGGACCCCATGGCAGCGCATGGCCAGCACGATCCTGGTCGTAGAAGTCTCGAGCTGCTCGATCTCCCAAGGCTGGCACCACAGCTCGCCGTGGTCCGGGATCGTCGACTCTTGCCAGGGCGCCCGGGGGTATTTTCCACCGGACACCGCCGGAAAGCATTCGTCTATCCCACCAGTATCAAAATCGGCGACGTAAGAGGCGTCATAAACCACCGGTTTGAGCGGCAGGTGCGGGTTGCGCCACAGCCACTCGCGCCCGCTGACCAGGTCCTGGATCGAGGCGATCTTGCCCCCCAGCTCAGGTACGATCTCGAGCCGGATCCGGCCGTTGGACACCGCCAGGGCATCGAAGCCGCCGTATTTGGTTTCTGAGATGCTGCATTTATCCGCCATAACCCTCCCCGTCCTGCATCAGAGCCGAGCGCCCGCCATCCGCCAGGACCGTGGTGCCGGTGATAAAGGCCGCATGGTCGCTGGCCAAAAAGGCGCACAAGGCGCCGATCTCATCGACCGATGCCATTTTGTTGACCGGGTGCAAGGCTTTGATCTTCGCTTCCTGGGCTGCGGGGTCTGGAAAGGTCTGAAACCACGACCGGCCGGCCTCCGTGAGGACATAACCGGGCGCGATCCCCACCGCCCGGATGCGCGGGCCCCACTCGATCGCCATGGACTGCACCAGCGCCTTGATGCCCGCCTTGGCGACGTTATACGGAAAGCAGCCCGGCATGGTGTAATCGGCGTGGTTGGAGGCGATCACCAGAACGACTCCCCCGGCACTCTCTTTCAGATGCGGGTAGGCCTTTTGTGCCAGGCGCCAGTGAGCGGCCAGGTTGATGTCGAGGTTTTCGGCCCAACTGGCCTCTTTGGTGCCTTCAACCCCTTCAAAGAAGTTGCGGCCGGCATTGGAGACCAGGATGTCGATGCCGCCCAGGGTGTCAGCGGCCGACTGCACCCAGCTTTCGATCGCCTCCGGCCGGTTCAGGTCCAGGGAACGGTATTCGGCCCGGCGCCCGGCAGCCTCCACCACCCGGCGGAACTGCCCGGCCCCACGGGAGTCCTCGCTGTCCAGGCCGCAGCCGGAGATGTCGCAGCCGGCTCTGGCCAGCATGCGGGCGATGCCGGTTCCGATGCCGCTCGAAACCCCGCTCACCATCGCCCGTTTTCCGGTCAGGTCAATTTCCAAAGGCATTGGATTCGCTACATGATACCGTATTTCGAAAACGCTTCCGCGGCGCCCATGCCCGCCTCGATCGCCTGGCGGACGAGTTTTTCCCCGCGCGCTTTTTCGACCGACCTGGCGATCACCTCCTGCTCCGCTTCGCGAGGGACGACGCACACGCCGTCCAGATCGCCGAACACGATCTCCCCAGGCTGCACCCGGACGCCGCCGATCTCCAGCGGCACGCGGTAGTCGATCACCTTGCCGCGCGGGCCCTGGTCCTGGGCATAGGCGCCGTAGGAAAAAGTGGGGAAATTCAAGGCCAGGATGCCGTGAGTGTCCCGCGAGTAGCCGTCCAGGACCGCCCCGCCGGCGCCCAGCTTCATCGCCCGCACGCTCATCAATTCGCCCCACAGGGCGTAGGTCGGGGAGGCGCCGCTGCAAATGTAAATTTCCATGGGTTTCAGGTCGTCCAGGGCCTCCAGCATCAGGCCAAAGGGCTTTGCCATCAGCGGGTTGTGGCTGTTTTCCGCCTGCAGGGCGAAGACATCCGCCTCCAGCACGGTCATTGCCCGGCCGATCAGGACCATGCCGGCCTGCAGCGGTCGGATCTCAGGAGGCAGGAACTGCTTTTGCAGCCCCATGGTATCCATCACATCCCCGACCACGGCTGTGTACAGCTCGCGGCGCGCCAGGTCAAACAATTCTTGGTCGTTTTTCCAGAGTTTCATCAATTGCCTCAATCGGTGGTTTCACAAAGAAGAGGCGGGATCGTGCTCCCGGACCGCTCCCCGAACATCAGATGCTTCCTCACCGCTGAACGCGCCCGGAAGCGTCCCCTGCCACCAGTTTTTCGATCTCCGCCCGGGTGACCAGGTTGATATCCCGGGCGATGCTGTGTTTCAGGCAGGCCGCGGCCGCGCCGAAATCAAGGGCCTGCTGGTCGCTCATACCGGTCAGCAGGCCATAAATCAGACCGGCCGCCAGGGCATCCCCGCCCCCCAGCCGGTCGACAATGTGGCTGATCGGGTAGCGAGCGCTGGACAGGTAAGCCTCGCCATTGTACACACTCGCCCCCCAACGGGTCTGCCTGGCGCCGACCCCCTCCCGGTGGGTGAACACCAGGTACCGCAGGTTGGGGAAGCGGGCGAACATCTTTTCCCCGATGCGCCGGTTGCGGGCTGCGACGTCCATTCCGGCGGCCTCTTCCGGGGCCAGGCGGACGCCGTAGGTTTGGTCGCAATCCTCTTCGTTGGCGAACAGCATCTGCACGCTTTCGGCCAGACCCGGCATGACTTCGATCGGCGCCTTTCCGTAGTGCCAGAGTTTCTGCCGGTAGCTGGTATCGCAGGAGATCGGGACCTGCCGTGCATGTGCAGCGCGCACGGCCGCCAGTGCCAGGTCGGCTCCGGAACGGCTGATCGCCGGGGTGATGCCGGTGATGTGAAACCAGCCCGCGCCCGCAAAAACCGCCTCCCAATCGAAATGATCGGCGGCGGCCTCGGCGATGGCCGAGTGGGCCCGGTCGTACACCACCCGCGTGGGCCGCTGGCCGGCACCGAACTCGACAAAATAAGTACCCAGGCGCTCGCCCTGGCGGCGTATCAGCGAGGTGTCCACGCCATGGCCGCGGAAAAATTCGATGCAAGCATCCCCGATGGCGTTATCGGGCAGGGCGGTGACAAACGACACGTCCAGGCCCATCCTGGCCAGGAAAGCGGCCGTATTGCTTTCACCGCCGCCAAAGGACGGCTCGAGGTGCGGGGATTGGAAAAACCGCTCCCCCTGCGGTGGGGTGAGCCGCAGCATGACCTCTCCCAGCGCGATCACCCGCCCGCTCATGCCGCGCCGGCCCGCACTTTTTCGACGATCCCGACCGCCTCAGCCGTCCGCCGGGTGACCTCTTCAAAGTCCCCGGCCGCGATCAGCTGCCGGCCGGCCAACCAGCTGCCCCCGCAGGCCCGGACCATCGGCATGGACAGGAATTCAGCCAGGTTGCCGGCGTGGATGCCGCCCGTGGGCACAAAGTCCACCCCGATGAACGGATCGCTGATGGACTTGAGGGCCGCAGGGCCGCCGGCCGCCACTGCCGGAAAGAATTTGAGCAAATGGAGCCCCGCCTTGACCGCCAGGCTGATGTCCGAAGGGGTCATCACGCCGGGCATGAAAAGCATCTCGTGGGCCCGGCACCACTCGACGATCTCCGAGTCCAATCCGGGGGCCAGGAAATAGCGGGCGCCGGCCTCGGCGGCTTGCTCCGCCTGCTCGACGGTAAGCACCGTCCCGGCGCCGACCAACATCTCGGGGTAGGCCCGGCACATCTTTCGGATGGCCGCAGGCGCCGCTTTGGTGCGGAATGTGAGTTCGGCGCAAGGCAGCCCGCCTTTCAGCAGGGCCTCCCCCAATGGAAGTGCCTGGTCAGCATCTTCCACGGCAACCACCGGGATGACGCCGCAGGTGTGAATTCGCGCTATCAGGTTCTGCATGTTCGAGTACCCTGCCAGGGATCCTCCAGACCTCGCCCTCAGGCTCTCGGGCCCGGGCGGGAAAATTGTTCCAGGAAAACCGCGTCGACATCCACCCCCAGGCCGGGTCCGACCGGCACGTCGACCATCCCGTTTTGCGGCTCAAACCGGGGCCGGGTGAGTCTGTCCCGCAGCGGGTTTTCGGTGCGGTCCATCTCCAAGATCGGCTCCGGCGGGCTCCGCCTTCCCGGGATTACATCCAGCGTGCTGACCAGGTGCAGGCCGGCAGCAAACGCGATCCCCGTCCCCCAGCAGTGCGGCAGCACGTTGATGCCGAAGGTATGGCACAGGGAAACGATCCGTTTGACTTCCGTCAGCCCACCTGCGGCGCAAATGTCGGGCTGGGCAATGTCCACGCAGCGGTTGACCGCCAGTTCCCGGAAGCCGAAAGTCAGGTATTCGCACTCTCCGGCCGCGATCGGGATGCCTGCGGCCATGCGCAGCTCGCGGTAGCCGGCATAATCCTCCGGGGAGAGCGGCTCCTCGAAAAAAGCGATCTCAAAGTCTTTGGCCATTTCGGCAACCTGGCGGGCCTCGCTGCGGGAATAAGCGTGGTTGGCGTCTATCATCAAGGAAATCTCGGGCCCGATGGCGTTGCGCACAGCGGCGATATTGCGCAGGTCCGCCTCCAGCCCCAGGCCGACTTTCATTTTGACCGCTTTGAATCCCTGGCGGACGTAAGCGCTCGCCTCCGCTGCCAGTTCCTGCGCCAGGTCCGGGCTTTGCGTAAAGTACATCCCGGTGGCATACACCCTGACTTTCTCCCGCCGCCGCCCGCCGAGCAACACCGATACCGGCTGGCCGAGCAGCTTGCCCCGCAGGTCCCACAAGGCCACATCGATGGCGCTCAGCGCGGCCAGCAAGACGCCCCGACGGGCAAAATCCAGGCAGCGGCGGTACATATCCTGCCAGATGGCTTCAACGTGCAATGGATCCCGGCCCACTACCAGGGGGGTGAAAAAGTCGATCCCCGCCCGGACCACTTCTGCCGGCCCGTACCCTTCTCCCCAGCCATAGGTCCCGTCTTCCAGAGTCACTCTGACCAGGCACACTTGCCGGGAGTCGTAGGCCCACTGGGAGAAAGCGAAAGGCCGCTCCAGCTTGTGCTCGACGACAAACGGCTCGATGGTGCGTACGTTCACAATTTCCTTACCGCTGAAGTGCCCGGCGCCAGTTCCCCGGACGGCATTTCCGACGCCGCCTGAGAGACCTGACCCGCGAATGCGCCGCCTGCTACCGCTGCACCCGGCCGGACTGGTCCCCGCCCATCAGGCGTTCCACTTCCTGCACGGTGCTCAGGTTGGCATCTCCGGAAATGGAGTGCTTTAAGCAGGAAGCCGCGGTCGCAAAGCGAAGCGCCTGTTCGGGCTCCATGCCGGTGTGAAGCCCGTAGATCAAGCCGGCGGCAAACGAGTCCCCGCCGCCCACCCGGTCGACGATGTCCGTGATCTCGTAGCGCGGGCTCAAGAAGAACTGGCTGCCGTTGTACAGGCAAGCGGACCAGCCGTTGTGGCTGGCGCTGTAGCTTTCCCGCAGCGTGATGGTCTGGTATTTCAGGTTTGGAAACTCTGCAAACATCTTCTCGGCCAGCGCCTGGTAGCGCCGCGTGTCCAGCTCCCCGCTGCTGACCGCCTGCTCCCAGGCATCCGCCTGGACCGTCACGCCCAGCGATCGCTGGCAGTCCTCCTCGTTGGCGATACCAACATCCACGAACTGGACCAGCTCGCGCATCACTTCAGGGGCGCTTTTGCCGTATTTCCACAATTTTTTGCGGTAGTTGTAGTCGCAGGAAACGGTCAGGCCGCGCACCCTGGCCTCCCGGACGGCTGCCAGCGACAAATCAGCGGCCGACTCGCTCAAGGCGGGTGTGATGCCGGTGATGTGGAACCAGCCTGCATTTTCGAAGATGCTTTCCCAGTCAAAGTCGGAGGCCTGCACGGTGGCGATCGCGGCATGCGAGCGATCGTAGACCACGTTTGAGGGGCGCTGGTTGGCCCCGTTTTCCAGGAAGTAGATCCCCATGCGCTCCCCCCGGCGGAGGATATGGCCGGTGTCGACCCCATAGCCGCGCAGGTGGCGTATGCAGGCATCCGCGATCGGATTGGCGGGCAGGGCGGTCACAAAGGCCACGTCCAGGCCAAAAATCGCCAGGGACAGGGCGACATTCCCCTCGCCGCCGCCGAAGGTGGCCTCCAAGACCGGGGATTGGAAAAAGCGCTCAAAGCCGGGCGGCTTCAGGCGCAGCATGATTTCACCGAGAGTCACGACTCGTTTCTGCATCACCCAACTCCTCGTACCTGTTGCACGATCCGGACCGCTGCGGCGGTCCGTTTTTCGATTTCCCCAAAATCCCCGTCCGCGATGAGCTGCTTCTTCACCAGCCAGCTGCCCCCGCAGGCATGCACCATCGGCAGGCCCAGGTAATCGGGCAGGTTCTCGGCGCTGATCCCACCGGTGGGGATAAAGGCAACGCCGCCGTACGGTGCCCCGATCGCTTTGAGCGTCTGGATTCCACCCGCGGCTTCGGCCGGAAAAAATTTCAAGATTCGCAGCCCTTTGTTCAGGGCCATATTGATTTCGGTCGGGGTCACGACCCCGGGAGCGATCGGCACCCCATTTCCCAGGCACCAATCGACGACGGCGGGGTCGAATCCGGGAGTGACGATGAAGCCGGCACCCGCCGAAACGGCTGCTTCCGCCTGCGCCACGGTCAGAACCGTTCCGGCGCCCACCAGCATCCCCGGGACTTCAGCGGTTATGGCCTGGATGGCATCGGCCGCGGCTGCCGTTCGAAAAGTGATCTCTGCACAGGGCAGGCCGCCGGACATCAGCGCCCGCCCCAATGCCGGGGCCGCGGCCGCATCGTCGATCGCGACCACCGGCACCACCCCCATCGCTCCCATTTGCGCGAAGACTTGTTCCATCTTCATTTCGCTCCTTTTGCCATGCTTTCCCCCATGCCCCCTCACAAAGAGGGGATTGTTAGTTACGGGGTCCACAGGGTCCCGTCCGGCCAGCGGCTTTGCGTCCACTGGATCGGTTCCAGTTTGATCGGATAGCGTGCGGCCTTTTCCTCGTCGATATCGATGCCCAGGCCCGGTTCACGGTTTGGCCAGAGATAGCCGTCGTGCAGCTCGGGGGTGCCGGGGAACACTTCGTAGAGCGCTTCGCTGAAATGAATGACCTCCTGGATGCCAAAATTGTGGCAGGCGAGATCCAGGTGCAGGTTGGCGGCGTGCCCGACCGGGGAGACGTCCCCCGGGCCGTGCCAGGCCGTGCGCACGCCGAAGGTCTCGCAAAGCGCCGCCAGCTTGCGCGCCGGGCTCAGCCCGCCCAGCTGGGAGATGTGCGCCCGGATGAAGTCGATCAGTTGCTCGCTGATCAGCGTTTTCCATTCCAGCGGGTGGTTGTGCAGTTCGCCCATGGCGATCGGGGTGGCGCACTGATCGCGCAGCCTGCGGAACCACTCGACCTGGTCGGGGGCCAGCGGGTCTTCCAGGAAAAAGAGCCGGAAAGGTTCCAGCGATTTGGCCAGGCGGATGGCGTCGATCGGCGCCAGGCGCTCGTGAATATCGTGGAGCAGGAACAGCTCATCCCCGATGTGGGAGCGGACGTGCGCAAACAGCTCGACGACCGACCTGGCGTACCAGTCCGGGTCGTAATAGGCGCCCGGGAAGCTGCCGGTCAGGCGGTCCATCACACTGATGCGGTGGGTTGCCTGGGGGGCGGCCTTTCCGGGCTGAGCGGTCTCTGCGGTGATCTCCCGGACACGGCCGCCGTAGCCCCCCATCTGGCAGCGCACGGCCAGGTGCCCCTCTTCCTGGTAGCGGATCACGTTCTCCAGCACCTCTTGCGGCTCGCGGCCGTCGGCATGGCGGTACACCATGGCCGCCTCGCGGCACTTGCCGCCCATCAGATCGTAGACCGGCATGCCGGCGACCTTTCCCTTGATATCCCACAGCGCCATGTCCACCCCGCTGATGGCATTGTTCAGCACCGGCCCGTTGCGCCAGTACGAATTGACGTACATGAGATGCCACATGTCCTCGATGTTGGCCGGATCGCGGCCCTGGAGCAGGGGATCGAGATATTCATCGACCGCCCTGGCGACCAGGGTCGGGCGCTGGGTGAATGTGGCGCAGCCGAGGCCGTACAGACCCGGCTGATCGGTCTCTACTTTGACCACCACCAGGGCGATCCCGTCGGGGGCGGTCAATATGGAACGGATTTTCGAAATTTTCATCAGCATCCTCGCTACCGAAATACGGACGGTTTCCGTCCGGTCATCTCCGGTTCAGGGCCGGATCGGAGTTTGCAGGGAACGTTGGGGCAAAAGGCGCGGGCGGTCGGCCTCCCCGTCCGCACCTGCAAACGTCGTGAGGCCGCCGGGCGTCAGGACCACAGGCGGTCCCAGCTGCGCTCCGCATCCCAGGAATCGGTCGCTTCGAACCAGCCCGGATCGTCGGCCACCAGATGCGTACGCAAAGCCGCTTCGTCGATCTCAAAACCCAGGCCGGGTTTCTCCGGAACCGGGATATACCCGTCCTGGATGACCGGCTTGGGGACCCCATCGATCAGGTCGTTCCAGAAAGGCAGGTCGGCAAAATGGTGTTCCAGGGCGATGAAGTTTTCGGTCGCAGCGGCGCAGTGCACGCTGGCCATGGTGCTGATCGGGGTGCCGGCCATGTGCATCGCCATGCTGACCCCGTAATCCTGCGCCATGTCGCCGATTTTCTTGGTCTCCAGGATGCCGCCGCTGGTCGCCAGGTCCGGGTGGACGATGTTGACCGCCCCGGCCTGGAGCAAAGGCAGGAAACCTTCTTTCAGATAAATGTCCTCCCCGGTGCAGACCGGCGTCTTGAGGGCACGCTCCAGCCGCACCCACTGGTCGGTGTACTGCCAGGGCACCATGTCCTCCAGCCAGGCCAGGTTGTACGGCTCCAGGGCCTCGCCCAGGCGAATGCAGTCATCAATCCCGATATGCCCGAAATGGTCGGCTGCGATCGGAATCTCGTACCCGACGACCGCCCGCACCTGGGCGACATACTCGACCAGCATCTGAATGCCTTTGGGCGTCAGGCGGACATGCGTGAAGGGATGCTGGATGGTGTTGATGTCCAGCATGCGCTCCAGCGGGCTGTCGTCCTCCACGCTACCCTGGACCATGCCCCTGGGAAAGGTCAGGGCGTCCTTGACGCCGATCAGCGGCTGAATGCCGACGTCCATTTTAAGCATGGTGAAGCCACGTTCGATCCGCTCGAGCAATTTTTGGCCCATGGCCTCCCCGGTGGGTTCGTTGGGGGTGTCGCAATAGATGCGGATCTGGTCGCGGAATTTGCCGCCGCACAGGGCGTACGCCGGGACCCCATAGGCCTTTCCGGCCAGGTCCATCAAGGCCATCTCCACAGCGCAGACCCCGCCGCCCTGCCGGGCATGGTGCCCGAACTGCTTGATCTTGCGGAAGACCTTGTCCACGTTGCAGGGGTTCTCCCCCAGCAGACGGCTCTTGAGCATCAGCGCGTAGGTCTTGCTGGCGCCATCGCGCACCTCGCCGTAGCCGCTCAGGCCCTGGTTGGTGTCGATGCGGACGATCGGAAAACGCCAGCCGTTCCAGCCGACCGTGGCCGTGCGCAGGTCGGTGATCTTCAGGTCGCCAGGACGGCCGTATTGGGAAACGTGCTCCTCTGGCGGTAGCGTATTTTTCTCAGTATTGGACATGCCTCACCTGGTTAGTGTCTGGTTTTGCGCCAGGCCTGGAAATCGGCCTCGATATCTTCACGCCATTCGGGCACATCGATCTCCCCGCTGCCGTACACCCCTTCGGCCAGGCGCAGCTTGCCGAACTCGTCCCGCACGCGGATCTCTTCGCTGACCCGGACGACTTCCTCGACCAGGTGCGGGGGGATGAAGTAAACCCCGGTTGGGGTGCCCAGGACGACGTCCCCGGGCAGCACCGTGGCGCCGCCGATGCGGATCGGGATGTTGATCCCCGCCAGGGTGACGTCGGCGATCGGAGTCGGATCCATGCCGCGCATGAAGAAATTGACATCGGGCAGTTGGACCAGACCGGCGTAATCGCGGATGCCCCCATCGATAACGGCGCCGGCGCGGGTGCGCGCCTGGACGGCGGTCCCCAGGTTGTCCCCGATCACGGTGCCGTCCCTGACTTTGCCGAAAATGTCGACTACCATGACGTCGTGTTCCACCAGCGTCTCGATGACCCACGAGTTCTGGCCGCCGACCGCCGCCCGCCCTTCCGCCAGGCCAGCCTGCTGGACCGCCTCGTGTAGATCCGGGCGATGCGGCAGGAACTGGGCGGTGACCGCCCTGCCGACCAGGACGCGGCCGGGGTGGGTCTCCCGCCAGCCGCCTTCGAACTGGCGCTGGTAGCCGTGCTGGTGAAGCACCGACCAGGCCTGCTCGGTGGTCACCCTCTGCATGCGCCGGAGGAGATCGTCGGGCACCCGCGGACGCCCATCCCCGAAGCGCTCGAAGGGGTTGAGGCGGGTCATTTCGATCAGATTTTCGGGCGAAGGCTGGATATGCATGTTCGATGTTGTCCGATAAAGGGGCTGGTTTTTGTGTACCCTGGTTAGATGGTCATCCCTCGTCGTGCCGCCAACCGAGCAGCTTCTCCGCTTTGCGGCAGTCAAAAAAGCCGGTCTGGCCGCTGAGGTCGCCGCGCACGGGGACATCGGGGTAGTAGCGAGTTTTGAGATCCAGGGAGGGCTCTTCCATCATGGTCTCCGGGGCGACGATGTAGAACACTTCGTGCCCTTCGAAGTCCGCATTGATCCCCAGAAGGCAGGCCCGGGCGGTCGCATCACCCCGGGTGTAGCCCCATAGGTGCTTGGCAGCGATATCGTTGGGCGCGTCCTTCCAGCGCAGGGAACCGGCGCGGTCGGGCACCACGCCGTGGATCCGCAGGCTGGCGATCGTCATGTGCTCGAACCTCCTGACGATCGAGTCCGCCTGCTGTTCGCAAATCCACTTGGACAGGCTGTATGGATCTTCGCTGTAAGTCGGGTGGCTTTCGTCGAGCGGGAAATAATCGTAACGCGGCCAGCGGCTGTACACTCCGCCGATGGCGTTGATGGAAGAGGCCTGGCAGACCCGCCCGATCCCGAGTTCGGCTGCCGCCCGCAGGGCGTTGTAGCTGGAGACCACGTTGTTGTTGTGGATCACGTGGTCAGGATACCGGATAGGGGCCGGGTGGGCAGCCAGATGGATCAGCGCATCGC
>JBFKII010000078.1:0-14534 GCA_041632295.1 Anaerolineales bacterium
CGATGGGTCTCTGCGATCATCAGCCGGTCAGGTCTGGGCGAAGGTATCGACCAGCAGCTTCACATCTCCCCCGACCGGATACAGGATCGGGCAGGTGCAGCCGCGTCTCATGTATTCCTGGACCTTGGCACGGGCCTCATCAGGGGTGCCCGAAGCGGTGATGCGGTGGATCAGGTCCTCCGGCACCAGGTGCTTGGCCTCCTGGATCTGCTGGTGGGTGGCCGGCCATCCCAGGATGGACTGAATTTTTTCGACAACATCCTTGGAAACCCCGGAGGCTTTGGCGATATGCGGCTGCTGGGCAAGGTACTGGCAAAGCAGCTCCCGGGTGGTGTCGATGGCCCGGGCACGGTCGTGGTCCACCGAACAAACGACCAGCTGAGGCCGGTCGATATCGTCCAGGCTGCGTCCGGCTTTGCGCGCGCCGGCTTCCAACTGCTCCAGGGCGCCGTCGTTGTACTCAGGGGGCACGCAGTAGTTGAGAACAGCCCCGTCCGAAATTTCGCCGGTCAGTTCCATCATTTTCGGGCCGGTTGCGCCGATCATGATGGGTACATGGCGCGGCTCCCTGCGCCCGTGGACCACGTCCAACTCGATCCCGTTGACCTGTATAAATTCACCCTCGAATGTAACCCGTTCCATATTCAGCAGCCGGCGGAGCACGGTAACTGTTTCGCGCATCGCGGTCAGCGGTTTGCGGCGGTCGATGCCCACATTTTTGGCCAGTGGGTCCCACCAGGCGCCCAATCCGCAGATCATGCGATTGGGGGCCAGGTCGTCGAGGGTCAGGAAAGTGGCCGCCAGCAGGCCGATGTTACGCGTCCAGTTGTTGATCACCCCGGACCCCACCTTGATCCTTTCGGTCACAGCCGCATAGGCCGCCATCGGCACGATCGCATCGCGCACCAGGCGGGATTCGGCCTGCCAGACCGCCTCAAAACCCTTTTCCTCGGCATAGCGGGCATAGTCCAGGCCGTCACGCAAATCGTGTGCATCTTGAAGATAGAGTGCTACTCGCATGGGAGATCCTTTTGGACGGCGGGCTGGCTGGCCCGACGCCCATCATGGCAGCCTGCCGCGCCCTGCCGGGGCACCTGCCCTACAGCAGCCGCCGCACGCCCCTGACGGATATTCACCTGGTATTTTACACTGGAAAACCGAGGCCGATGTCCAACCGCAGATTCTCCTCAAGCAGCTGGAGGTCCTCGGGGTAGTCCATGTCTAGGGCCAGCGAGTCGCGCTCAAAGATCTGAACCGCCACTCCTGCCTCACGGGCGCGTTTCAGATGGCGCACGTAGGATCCGGGGCCGTAATCGAAACGAATGACATCCGGCGGGGACAGGAGCAGTGCGTTAGTCCCTTCTTTGCGCCGATCGGGTGCGATCACCACGCCAGGCGATTTGCGCCCCAGCACGGCCATTTCCTGCACGTCATCCACATTCAGCAGTGGCAGGTCAGCCGGGATGACCAGCACGCCGTGCACGCGGAACGTGTTGGCCAGCATGGCGGCACGGGTCAGCGCACCGTTCAACTCAGGGTGGCCGTTTTCCAGCAGGGTTCGGGCGCCCCCTTCCCTCGCCACGGAAAGCGCCAGCGGGTCCCTGCTGATCACCAGTACATATTCGATATCCCTGACCTGATTGAGAATTTCAACCGTGTTGGCCAGCATGCGGCGGTTCAGTGCCTCCCGCTGGTCTTCGGTGAGGACTCCCGCCAGCCTGGACTTCCCCCTGCGTAATGGCTTGACGGGCACGATCGCCCAAAGGCTCATTGTTTACGATCTCCTTCTATCCATCGCAAGACTCCCTCCGCCAACTCCCTCCGATCATTAGACGATTTCATGATCGTGTTTGTTACAAACACTTTCAACCCTATCATCTCGATCTCATTTTCCAGGCCGGAGTCTGTGGAGTCCAGAACGAATGAATCTAATAAACTCTGATAGTGACGGGCCACTGAAACCGCGGACGGCAGTATACCCATCTCGGCGTACATTTTTGCCGCCGGCCCTTTGACCGCCTGCCCGCCAATGATGGGAGTGACCGCGACCACGTATGTTTTCGCCAGCGCTTCCCGAACACCTGCCACCGCCAGGATCGGGTCGATGCTCACCCAGGGGTTCGAAGGGCATAGCACAACGGCATCTGCGGATCCGATCGCCTCCAAAAGCCCGGGGGCCGGTCGTAGTCCTTCCTGCAGCCGAAATCCCATCACATGCGGCCGGCAACGCTGGCGGACGAAATAGTCCTGGAAAGGCAGCTCCCCCTCTTCGGTCAGCACCACCGTCGGGGCGGGCTTATCGCTCATCGGCAGTACAGTAGGCCGCACACCCCAGGCCCGGCAGAAGTCCAGGGTGATCTGGGTCAGGCGATCCCCGGCCCGCATGCGGCGGGTCCGTTCCAGGTGCGTGGCCAGGTCCCGATCCCCAAGCCGGAACCAGGTCTCCCCTCCCAGGGCACCCAGCCCTTCGAACGCGTTCCAGCTTTCGTCAGCGCGTCCCCAGCCGGTCGCCGGGTTGGCCAGCCCGGCAAGCGTGTAGCAGACTGTATCCAAATCGGGGGAGATGTACAACCCATAGTGCTCGAAGTCATCCCCGGTATTGACCACCACGGTCAGCGATTCCGGATCCAGCACCTGGGAAAGGCCGTCAGCGAGCCGCGCCCCACCTACCCCGCCGGCAAGCGCAACAATTTTCATGGCTCGAAAGCTGCCGTACCCAACGGGTTTTCAATCATGTTCCGGACCTGCAGTCGAAAGGAACCTGGCAATTTCTTCCAGGCTTTTGCGCGGCCGGGGGGGCGGGATGGTCTCTGGATAGCCGAGCAGCAGCATCGCCTGCGGCTCCCAGTCTTCTGGCAGGCCGAGTGCTGCAGAGACCTCGCCCGGAGCGAAAAGCGGGGCGCACACCCACACGCCGCCCAGGCCTTCGCCGTGGGCCGCCAGGAGAATCTGGCCACCAGCCAGCGCGGCACTTTGCAGCGCCATGCGAAACTCCGCCCTGCGTCGCTTGACGTCGGGATAGACGTCCATTTCCAAGGTAGTCAGGCAGAGCACCACAACCGCCGGCGCACCGGCGATCCGCCGGTGAGAGCGTTCGACCAGTAGTTGGACCTGGCTTTCAGGCAGCCCGTCCGCCTCCAGATCGCGCCGGAAAGCGGCGCCCATTTTTTCGGCCAGCCGGGCTTTCTCCGCAGGGCCGGTCAGAACGGCAAAGCGCCAGGGCTGACGGTTGTGGGCCGAAGGAGCCCAGGTTCCGGTCTCCAGCACCCGCCGGAGCACCGCCTCCGGAACCGGCCGCTCCTGAAAGCGGCGCACCGAGCGGCGGGAGCGCAGAAATTGGTGGGCCTGGAATGCGGAGTCGGACAAGGGAATTGGGAAACAGGTAGATGGCTGGGGGAAACGGATTATAACGGAAGCCCGCTCAACCGTCGAAAGGGAAACGGCCGATTTCGCGGGCAGGCATTCCTTCAGCCTGGAAAACCAGGGCCAGGTGGTCAACGGCGATCTCCCAGTGGAGACGCTCGCGCGCCAGGTGGCGCACTGCACAGGTGAGCTTCTCGGGATCGACATTGACATGTCCCAGTGTGATATGCGGGACCCAGTTTTGCGGAGCGTAATGCTCCGAGATCCCTTTCCCGAAAGGCCGACCCGCATGCCAGATTTCAGCCTGCATTTCGGAAAGAGCCGCATCCCGTACCAGTGCCAGGTAAAGCACGATATCCGCTTCGCCGGTAAATATACCCAGGCCGGAGGTTCGCACCGTGAACGCCGACATGCCTCGCGCGACACGCGCGATAGCCGGCTCCAGTGCTTCGAAAGCATACTCCCGGCTGATCTGCCAGGAAAAATGGGGCAATGGGGTGCGACCCATACCGCTCAGGCCGCAGCCGGAGCGCAATAAAGACCAGATTTGGGTCACACGGCGATCGTGTTGCGCGTCCAGGCCGGAAACAATCGCATGCATTGGGTTCAGCGAAACAGATCGGCCGAGTGCTCCCGGATCAACTCGGAAAGGCTGGATTCCCGCAGCGGGTATGGAAAGCCGCGGGCGTGAACCGCAGGGAAGCCCTCGTCAGCCTGGCCCATCACCAAGGAGGCGGCTGCAGCCAGCTCGTCGGCTGCGCCGATCTGGGTGACGCGCAGGACCCGGCCATAGCGATCCGGGTCGCCGCGCCGGTCGACCACGGCGGGAAAACCGCTGACCCCGATGGCCATCCCGACCGCACCAACCCGCCAGGCACGACCGTGGGAATCGACGATCAGCACCCCGAGTCTGGCCCCGCTGGCGCCCTCCAGGGCAGCCCGGAGGGCATCTGCGGATGCGTCCGGATCTTCAGGCAGCAGGAGCACCCAGTTTTCGCCACGACCGGTGTTGGAATGGTCAATACCGGCGTTGGCACAGACAAATCCCAGCCGGTGTTCGACGATGATCAGCCCCGGCCGGGCGCGGAGCACATCCCGGCTTTCATCCAGAACCAGCTGGACCAGTGAAGGGTCTTTTCCGGTTTCCCTGGCCAGCGATTCAGCGCGGGCTGTCGGAATGACTTCAGAGAGGTCGACCAGCCGGCCCTCGGCTTTGGAGACGATCTTCTGCGCCAGAACCAGGACATCTCCATCTTCCAGGGTCAGGCGCGCCGATCCGAGAGCTTCGAGCAGGATCTGCGCCAGGTCGTCTCCTTCACGGATGTCGGGGATTCCGGGCAGCGGGGTCAATCGAAGCGACACGCAGCAGGCTCCATTATTGGACTTTTCAGTCCGGATCGGGCAGGCCGGTCACCTTGATGCTGGCAGTTTTGACCTTGTAATACTTGTTCATGCTGATCAAAAGCGAAGTGATGCCTTCGATCACATTGGCGTTGTCCAGATGGCCGGCAAAAAACGCGCGCATGTCCGCCCCTTCGATCAACGCCATGACCTGTTCGGCTGCTTCGACGTCGTCCGAACAAACCATGACATCAAAATCGAGCGGCTCACCCAGATTCTTCCGCAGAGCATGGGCAGGTACGTTCTGCAGCGCGGCGACCACCCGAGCCTGCGGGCCCAGGATCTCTTGCGCGATCCGGCCGGCGGATGGCGCCACCGGCGGGACGGGATCGCGAAAATCCACTCTGGCGGTGGCATCGACGAGGATTTTTCCGGTCAGGTCCGATTTCAGGCTTTGGAGGGCTGATTGGTGGGCACTATACTGCACGGTCAGCACGGAAATATCCGCCTTTCGGGCGGCAGGGCCGTTTTCCATCCCAGTGATTTCCTGAATACCCAACTGCTCGTTCAATTCTGCTGCCGTCGCTTTTGCTTTTTCATCCTGCCGAGATCCGATAATGATCGGGAATCCGTTATAGGCCCAACGCAGAGCCAGGCCGGGGCCCTCTTTACCGGTCCCGCCGAGGAGGGCGATAGTAGGCTTATCCATATTTTTTTGCAATGTCCTCGTAACGCCGCCACACCTTAGGCGCCATGTCACGCGCCTGCGCCGTGATGGCGCCTTCATCAATCGTTTTCAGTTCCCGATCGACCATTAGCGCCTTGCCTGCACAGATCGTGGTCGTCACCATGCGTTCCTGGAAACCAAAGATCATGTGCCAGGGGAGGTTGCCGGCGGTGAGGGGAGTGTGAGGCCGGTAATCGACGAAGATCAGGTCTGCGGGAGCTCCTTCCATCAGGACTCCCAGCGGCGCGTTGTTGAAAAATCGCCCGGCCAGTTCGGTGTTATTTTCCACAAGCATGCTATAGACCTGATCCCCCGGCATGCGCCGCGGGTCACGGTAATGGACCTTCTGAAGCATGTAGGCGAAGCGCGCTTCCTCCCACATGGCGTGCGGGAAACCGTCCGTGCCCAGGCATACCCGGACCCCCATGCGCAGCAGCGATTCAATCGGCGCCACGCCAACCCCGTTGTTCATATTCGAGCGCGGCTGGTGGCTGAGCCAGGTTTCGGTTTGGGCCAGGATGGCGGCTTCGCGGGAATCGGTGTGCACACCGTGCGCCAGGATGGTGTTTTTTCCCAGGATGCCAAACTGGTGAAGCCGGTCGACGACGCGCAGCCCGGATTTCTGAAGGCTGTCGTATTCATCCGACTCGTGTTCAGCTGCGTGGATGTGGAAACCGGCATTTTCCGGCGCCGCCCGGCGACAAGCTTCCAGGGTGCTATCCGAAAGGGTCAGGGAGGCATGCAGGCCGAACATGGCCTTGACCATCCCTGCCTGATCTCCGGCTTGCTGGCGCAGGAAACGCATATTTTCGGCGATGCCGGCGGCCGCTTTTTCCGGCCCATCCCGGTCGGTCACCTCGTAGCACAGAACCGCCCGAAGCCCGGCCTGTTCGACCGCCTCTTTGATCGCATCCAGCGATCCGGGGATCGCATTCGGGGAGGCGTGGTGGTCGATCAGGGTAGTGGTGCCGTTCCGAATGGCGTCCAACAGCATGACCTGGGCCGAAAGTCGCACGGCGTCTTCATCCAGGGCTTTGTCCAGGGGCCACCAAAGTTTTTGGAGGATCTGTGGAAAATCCGCGGGGGCCTTGCCGGGGATGGACATGCCGCGAGCGAAAGCACCATAAAAATGGGTGTGCGCGCAGACATTCCCCGGCATCACCAATTGCCCGCGGGCGTCCAGGACTTCTTTGGCTTCAAACCACGCCGTCAGCGCTTTTTCGGGGCCGATCGCCGCGATGAGCCCGTCTTCAAGGAAAATAGCCTGATCTGGAATGATTCGGGTTTCATCTTCCTTGGTGATGATGGTCGCATTGGTAATCAGCATATCCACCTCTGATCCTCGGCCTCTTCAACCGCCCGGGTTGAACCCCAGGCGAATTGAAGTATACATGAGGACGATTACGAGGAGCAAGGCTTCGACAAGCTCAGCCAAGGGTTTCGACCAGCCTGCCCCGAGGGAAATCGAAGGGCCTGTCCGGAGCGCAGACGAAGTGCTCAACCCAGGAGCATTGGAAAGCACAGCCCACGGGCTCAAATGGCTGCCATTTTTTCGCCGGTGCACGGCCTTCACAACGGGCTTTTTGGCGTCAGAGTCTTGAATTCGTATGCTGTCCGTAGAGCGGGCGTAGGGAAAGCGGAGGCTGCCAATCACAAAACGCCCAGAATTGCCCTGTAGAATGCGCAATACCAAGGAGGTGAACGATGCCCTGGATTGACGCCGCCCTGAAAATTCACCGCTACCTGAAATACCACCTTTTTTACACCCTGATCTTCTCGACTGGATTGGTGTTTTTCTTTTTCGGGGTCCGCACCCAGCTGAGCGGTGAGCGGACCTACCTGTTTTTGATCTGGAATCTGTTTCTGGCCTGGCTGCCATATCTATTCGCCCTCGCAGCCCACTTGTTGTTCAGCCGCCGCAGAAAGATCAATTTTCCGGTCCTGTTGCTTTCTGCATCCTGGCTGGTCTTCATGCCCAACGCACCTTACCTGATCACCGACTTCCTCCATCTCCAACCGCGCGGCTCCGTGCCGCTCTGGTACGACGTCGGCTTTCTGATGACGCTCTCGATCACCGGGCTTTTCCTCGGCCTGGCATCCCTGGGAGCCATGCATCACATGGTCCGGCAGCTGCTGGGACAAATTGCCGGCTGGATTTTCGCCCTATCGGCCATCGGACTGGGCAGCCTGGGGGTTTATCTGGGCCGTTTCAAGCGCTGGAACAGTTGGGATGTGATCCAAAACCCCTTTGAGATCCTTTTCGACAGCTTGCGGATCTTCCGGCACCCCCTGGGATCGGCCGATATGCTGGGGTTCATTTTCATGATCGCCGCGCTGATGCTGATCGGTTACTGGACGATCACATCCATCCGGCCATTTCAAAGCGAAGATCTCCCCGTACGCACGCGATAGTCTTTGGCTTTGGACAGAAAGGTCATCCAGCGCTTTGACCGCCGGCTGGATCCACCCCTGAAGCTCGCAAAAAATCCATCCCTGGGCCAATCGGCTCCAGATCCCGCAGCGTCCGGGCCAGCCTGGCGAAGGGAACTGCCTCTTTCTGCCAGGCAGGTATAATGTATTCTCTGTGCCGGGCGAGTGCTGCCCGGCCAGAATCACGATCCGGAGAACAACGTCCCGATGGCCCATGATGTGAACCATGCTCTTGCATTTGCCGAAGCCCGTCGATCCCGCTTCATCGACCAGCTTGGCGCGTTCGTAAGTATCCCCTCGGTTTCCACCGAACCGGAGCGGAGCGAAGACATGCGTCGGGCGGCTGCCTGGCTGGCGGATTGCTTGCAAGAAATCGGGCTCGAGAACGTGCAGATTTTTCCGCCCGATTCACACCCGCTGGTGTACGGGGAATACCTTTCTGCCGGAGCCCGCGCGCCCACAATCCTGGTTTACGGGCATTACGACGTTCAGCCCGCAGAGCCACTGGAAAAATGGAACACCGATCCTTTTTCTCCAATCGTGAGAGGCGATCTGTTGTTCGGGCGAGGCACCAGCGATATGAAGGGCAATGTCCTGGGGACGATTTTTGCCGTGGAAGCCTGGCTGAAAAACGGCGGGCTTCCGGTCAATGTCAAGTTCTTGATCGAAGGGCAGGAAGAAATCGGCTCCCCGTCCATTACAGCTTTTCTCCAGGAACAGAAAGCACTGCTTGCAGCGGACTTCTGCCTCAACCCGGATGCCGGCATGCTTTCCCCGGACCAGCCGACCATCACCTACGCGCTGCGCGGCCTGTCCTATTTCGAACTGCATGTCTTTGGACCAGAAAACGATCTGCACTCCGGCCTGTACGGCGGCGCCATCCACAACCCTGCACAGGCCCTGGTTGAATTGACCTCCGGAATGCACATGCCGGACGGCCGGGTCAACTTGCCGGGTTTCTATGATGGCGTGCGCGAGTTGACCGGGGAAGAACGGCAAGAACTGGCCAGGCTGCCGGTCAGCGAGCAGGATCTCCAGCGCCGCACTGGGGTACCCGCCATCTGGGGAGAGAAGGACTACACTTTTTTCGAGCGCATCACTGCCAGGCCCACGCTGGAGATCAATGGCTTGCTCTCCGGCTTCACGGGGCAGGGCGCCAAAACCGTGATCCCGGCCCAGGCGATGGCCAAAATTTCCTGCCGCCTGGTACCGGACCAGGACCCGGATAAAATCAAGGCTTCCCTGGAGACTTACCTGGAACGCTCAGCTCCGGAGACCATACGGTGGGAACTGCGGGAATTGACCCGCGGGTACCCATCGATATCGGATATCCACTCCCCCTGGATCCGGGCGATGGTCCAGGCCCAAACGCAGGCTTTTGGCGCGCCGCCGCTATTCCGGCGGGAAGGCGGCAGCATCCCGGTCGTCGCCGATTTGCAGCATATCCTGGGGATCGAATCGATCAACGTTGGGATCGGCCTGCCGGATGACAACCAGCATGGACCCAACGAGAAAATGCACCTGCCCTCCTTCCACCGCCAGATCGACTCCTTTATCCGGTTTTTCCACCTCGCAGGGGAGGCCTCCGCCTCCCAGGGAGCGGGCAGCGAATGAACCTGCCTACCTATGGCGGGCAGGCGGTGATCGAAGGCGTGATGATGCGCGGCGCCAGGGCGGTGGCGATCGCCATGCGTGCCCCGGACCAGCAAATCGTTTTGCACACGGAAAAACTGGGGGGAATTTACACCAGCCGGCTCACGCGGATTCCATTTCTGCGCGGCCTGGTGGTCCTTTGGGACGCTCTCGGCCTGGGCATGCGCGCCCTGACCATTTCGGCCAACGTCCAGACCGGCGAGGATGAAAATTTAGAGGGCCCGGCGCTGTACCTGACCATCGCCATTTCCCTGGCATTCGGCATCGGCCTGTTTTTCCTCCTGCCGGCTGGCACCGCCGACTTGCTGGACCGATTTGCGCTGCCATTCCTCGGCGTGCCACCGCTCTCGCCCTGGCTAAACAATTTGATCGAAGGGTTGGTCCGCCTGGCCATCCTGGTCGGCTACATCGCCCTGATCGGGCGCATGGAAGACGTCCGCCGGGTTTTCGGCTACCACGGCGCCGAACACAAAACCATCAACGCGTTCGAAGCCGGGGATGACCTGACCCCCGAAAATGTCGCCCGCCATTCTATCGAACACCCACGCTGCGGGACCGCCTTTCTGCTCACGCTGATCTTGCTATCTGTCGTCCTTTTTACCCTGCTGGGGCCGCTGTCGCTTCCCCTGCGGCTGGCTTCCCGAATCGCCCTGATCCCCGTGCTGGCTTCACTGGCCTATGAATATATCCGCTGGACGGCCAGACATCTTGGGAACCCGCTGGTCCAGTGGCTGATCAAACCCAACCTGGCCCTGCAGCATCTCACCACCCGTGAGCCCAGCCCGGACATGCTGGAAGTGGCGATCGCTTCCTTCAAAGCTATGCGGCAAGGCGAAGAGGAAAGCCTGGTGGCGTGAAAAAGGTTGGAACCCACGAAGAAATAGGAGCTGATGATGAAATTCTCAACCGAGGTCACCATTGACCTGCCCCGCCAGCGGGTGGTTGAACTGTTCGATAACCCGGATAACCTGGCCAAGTGGCAGAACGGCTTGAAGGTTTTTGAGCCGGTATCCGGCCAGCCGGGTATGCCGGGCGCCAAATCCCGGCTGCTGTATGATATGGGCCGCCGGGAAGTTGAAATGGTAGAGACTATCACCGTCCGCAATTTACCCGATGAATTTTCCGGGACCTACGAGGCCAAAGGGGTGTGGAACGAAGTCAAGAATTTCTTCCATGAAGCAGGGCCGGACAAGACCCGCTGGGTGTCGGAAAACGAATTTCGCTTCAAAGGCCTGATGGCTTTGATGGGTTTCCTGATGCCGGGGGCTTTTCGCAAAGAGTCCCTCAAGCAAATGGTGGCGTTCAAGCAGTTTGCCGAAAGTGAAGGCTGAAAAAGCTGGAGATGGACCGTTCGAATAATTCCCATTTTCCGGCCGCACCGGATTACTTACCGCTTGCGAAAATCATGATATTAAATTTCCATCCGGCAAATACCAGGACCGAGACTGGTCATCCCGGAAAGGTCGACCCCGGCCAATAGCATTCTGCATATGGGTAAGTCGAAGAAATGGATCTGGATCCTGGCGGTCCTGCTGCCGCTGGGAGTTTGTTGCGCGGCTATTGGTTCTTTGGCCTGGCGATACGTTCGTCCGCAGCCCGCTCCGAAATCCGAAAGCCTGTTCCTGGGAATCGATTATTTCCGGGAGGTGCGCAGCACCCCGCGTCCGATGGTGATCCACATTCTCCAGGTCGATCTACAGGCGGACGGGATCCGACCCCTGGTCACGCCCGGCGATCCGGACCGCTCCTTGCCTTTATCGGCTCGCAGAACGTCCGAATTCCTGGCGGATTTCGACCTGCAGGTGGCGATTAACGGCGACCAGTTTCACCCTTATCACAGCAACTCCTTTTTCGACTATTACCCTCGTTCGGGGGATCCGGTTACGGTCAGCGGCTACGCGGTCTCGGATGGGGTGGCCTACTCCGACGACCGGCCAGATGCTCCGACCCTGTATTTCGCCAGGAACAACAACGCCCGTTTCAACCAGCCTTTCAACCAGAACCAGCAGGCGATCTCCGGTGTGGAGATGATCGTTGTCAATGGCAGGAGCGTAGCAGATCCGACCGACCCACAGCCGCGCAGCGCCGTAGGACTGAATCGCGGCGGCCGTGTGCTGACCATGGTGGTTGTGGACGGGCGGCAGCCCGGTTACAGTGAAGGGGCGACACTGTCAGAACTGGCCGCCATCCTCCTGGATTACAATAACCATGATGCGATGAACCTGGACGGCGGCGGATCTTCCAGCCTGGTAGTGGAAAATGCTTTGGGAGCTGGGCGGCTGCTGAACTCCCCGATCGACGGCAGCATTCCAGGCCGCGAACGGGTGGTCGCCAACCACCTCGGATTTTTTGCCCGCCGGGACTGAGCCCGCGGGCACCAAAATAAAGGCGAACTGGGCCGCAAGACATCATGAAAGAGAAAATCGTCCTCATCACCGGCGCAACCGCAGGGATCGGCAAAGCTTGCGCCCTAGAGCTCGCCCGGCGCAGGGCGACCGTTGTGGGCATCAGCCGCAACGCGGAAAAATGCGCCCGGGTGGCTTCCGAGCTTCGGAAGCTGAGCGGTAACCACGATATCGAATTCTTGCAGGCTGATCTCTCCTCGCAGGCGGAGGTCCGCCGGGTGTCTGAAGAATTCAAGCGCCGTTACCCACGGTTGCACGTGCTGGTCAACAACGCCGGGGGGATCTTTTTGCGGCGCAGCCTGACGGTGGACGGTATCGAAAAGACGTTCGCTCTCAATCATCTGAGTTATTTCCTGCTCACCCATCTGCTGCTCGACCTGCTCAAAGAAAGCGCACCGAGCCGGATTGTAAACGTTTCTTCCAGCTCCAATTACCGCGGCAAGATCCATTTTTCTGACCTGCAGCTGGAAAAAGGATATCAGGCCTTTAAAGCCTACCAGCAGTCCAAACTGGCCAACATCATGTTCACCTACGAACTCGCCCGGCGGCTGGAAGGGACCGGGGTGACCGCCAATGCGCTGCATCCGGGCCTCGTACGCACCGATATCGCCCAGGACAATGGTTTCCTGGTCAGGTTTTTCCAACGGCTCTACTTGCGCAACGCCCTATCGCCCGAGGAAGGCGCGGAGACCATGGTTTACCTCGCCAGTTCGCAGGAGGTTGAAGGGCTGAGCGGAAAATTTTACATCCGCAACAAGCCTGTCCGTTCAAACGAGCGCAGCTACAACCAGGAGGACGCCCGGCGCTTGTGGGACGTCAGCGCCAGGATGGTTGGCATCCTGGGACCATCGCCCGTATCTTCCTGAACGAGCCTTCGTTTTCACGGAGCTACCGGGAAAAAACTTTTCCAAAATGGAACTCGACCTCGAACTGTACCGCTACTCTGTCCAGGTATCCGGGGACCCAAAAATCCGTCTCTCGGTGATCGATGTCGCCCCGGAAAACCCGCAGCGAACTTTTGTCCTGCTGCACGGTATGGGGGGCCATGCTTTGCAGTGGGAATACCAGTTTGACGCCCTGACGGACAAAAACCGGGTGATCGCCCTGGATATGCGCGGGCACGGCAAATCGGACACCCCTCGCGGTGGATATGAAATGGGGCAGATATTGCGCGATATTTCGGATGTGCTTTCCAGGATCGGCGTTCCTGAACGATTCGTGCTGGCCGGCCACTCCTTCGGCGGAGCAATCGCCATCGAATACGCCCTGAAACAGCCTGAACAGCTTTCCCACCTGATTTTGATCGCCACAGCCGGAAAATACCAGTTGAGTTGGCCGCAAAAAACTGCTCTCAGCCTGCCGCTTTTCCTCCACCGGTTACTGGATCCGTACACCCGCCGGCTGCTGCACGCCCGCCCGGTGGCCATGAAAGCCTGGTTTGAAAATATGCTCAAACCCTGGCGGGGATGGGACCTGATGGCCGGCATCCAGACGCCCACCCTGGTCATCCGCGGGAACCGCGACCGGGTTTTCCCCCGCGCCTCCTTCGAAAAGGTCGCCCAGACGATCCCCGGGGCGGAGGACGTGGATGTCGGCGCAGCGGGGCACATGGTCCAGCTGGAGCGCCGGGACCTGGTCAACCGGGCCATCCTCAGTTTCGTTGGTGCCGGCCGCCGCTTGTGGCGGGACGAAAACGGAGATGAAGAGAGCGAGCGGAACCGGATGCTCGCCCGGCGCCCGTGGCTGGCGAATTATGAAGATGAGGTGCCCTACACGGTTGCGATCCCACCCGTCCCGCTGCAGCAGCTGCTTCGATCCGCAGTCCGCCGTTTTCCCAATCATCCGGCGGTCATCTTTGAGGGCCGGCGAACCACGTACCGGGCGCTCAACCACCGCTCCAACCGCCTGGCGAACGCTTTGCTGGGCCTGGATCTGAAACCCGGCGATCGGGTCTTGCTGCGGCTTCCGAATGGACCGGAAATGCTCGTTGCATTTTTCGGTATCTTGAAAGCTGGTGGGATCCCGGTGCTGAGCCCCGAATCCGAACCAGGCGAATTGGACCGGCAGATTCGGAATACCGAAGCCCGCATCCTGATCGGGACAGGCGGCGAAATGTCCGCAATGCCCGCGGGACTTCCGAAATCGGTGGCACATTACATCCTGGTTCAAAAGGCAGGCCACGCAGGGAACTCCGTCCAAGGTGCCCATGCATTCGAGGGCCTGCTGGCCCGGCACCCTCGCGCCAACCCGGAAGTCCCGGTCGACCCGCAGGGAGTGGCCGTGATCATCTTCACCGGCGGCACGACAGCCAAAGCCAGAGGCGTGATGCTGACCCATTACAATCTCGTCGCCAACGCCGTCCAGAACCGCCACTGGTTGAAGGACAGCAAAGCTGGCGAAGAGCGCTTCCTTTGCGTCCTGCCCAACAGCCACATTTACGGCCTGATGACCGGTCTTGTGCTTCCGGTCGCGCTGGCCGGGACCATGATCCAGATGGATGGGTTTGATCTGCAGCGCGTGCTCAATGCCATCAAAAAGCACAGGCCAACAATTTTTCCTGGCATCCCACCGATGTACATGGCGATCGCCAACCATCCGGGCGTACGCCAGTTCAA
>JBFKII010000079.1:0-14455 GCA_041632295.1 Anaerolineales bacterium
GCACCTTTCTGGACAGCGGTCTTCGCTTTCCCTGCCGCATCGTAAGCTGTCAGGAAAACGACCGGCAGGCCGGGACGGGCCAGGTGCAATTTTTTCATCAGATCCAGCCCGGCGTTTTCCTCACTGCGGCCATCAAAGCAGGGCATGTTAAGGTCCAGGATGGCGAGGTCGTAAGGTTGTGGACCCGTCTCTGCGGATTCGAAGGATGCCAGACCGCTGTTGCAGTCTTCGGCGGTGTCGACGTCGAAACCCTTGCGCTCCAGCGTTTTTTGCAGGCTGCGGCGCACCAGGGGTTCGTCGTCAACAATCAACAATTTCGGCATATTCATCCTCCATCGGATTTCGGTTTCCAGGGCCGGTTTGAATCAGGTATTACTCAACCGTGTAAGGAACCCTTCCACACTGGAAGCAGCACGGTGAACCGGGCCCCCTGCCCCGGAACGCTTTCAGCCCAGATTTTACCGCCCGCCTGGCGGATGACCTCCGTACAGGCGGCCAATCCCAACCCGGTGCCCCCCTGGCGCGCCTTGGTTGTGAAAAACGAGACCCAGATTTTTTCCATGTTCTCGGGAGTAATCCCGGGCCCGTTGTCGGCCACTTGCAAGCAGATGAAAGCGGGGTCCTCATCGGGTTGGGCGGTGATCAGCACCAGCGGATTGCTGGTCTCTGAAAGGGCCTCCCAGGCGTTTTTAACCAGGTTGTTCACTACTGTCTCAATCTGGGCCGCATCCGCCCTGGCCTGAGGCAGGCCTGGCGCAAAATACAGGCGCAGCGATTCGGGCGGAATGCCCATCTGCCGCAAGGTGCGTTTCACCAACGCCTGCAGTTCTACAGCCTCCGGGTGCTGCTGGCGGGCAGGACCGATGAGATCTTCCTTTATTTTCAAGATCGTTCGGGCGGCCACTTCGATCATCTCCAGGTCTTCCGAGAGCGATTCGGGGAGCTCCTCGACCGCAACACCAATGGAGGCGGCGATATCCTCGCGCACTCGCACAACGCTGCCTGGGATGGGTGCGGCTTTGTTCGCCACCCAATGGATCGCTTCGCCGGTGGTGTTGGCGATCGCTTCATAAGTTTTGGAACGCACCAGTTCGCGGTTGGCGTCTTCCAGGGCCTGGAGGGCGCGGGCGTTCTGGATCGCAACCGCCACCTGGTCCGCGAGGGCCTGCAAGGCGGCAATATCCTCTACGGAAAAGGCGGAAGGTTGGTCGCTCTGCACGTTCAGTGCGCCAATCGGCCGGTCCTTGAATTTCAGCGGCAGTGCTATTTCGGATCGGGTGGAACGCAGGTGAAGGCCCTTCTGGGCCGGTTTTTCCGACAACAGATTTTGGGCGATGGCGGCCTGGCCGTCCCGGATGGCGCTGCCGATTACGGAAGGGCTGGTGGTTTTTACTCGCACCCGTTCGGCGGGGGATAAGTCCACCGTTTCCCCTTGTCGGGCGTGAAGCGTCAGCCATTCCCCCGAAGAGTCGAGTAGAAATATCCCGCAATACTGGAACTCATATTCCTCCCCGATGATCTCGACGGTAGCCTTGAGCAGCTCGGCCAGGTCCAGGATAGAGGTGATCGTGTGGCCCACCCGGGCCGCCGCTTCTAGCAGTTTCTTCTGCCGCCTGAGGATGGCGATCACATGCTTGTTTTGTTCGTTGAGGTACTCGTTCCGGTCGGCAATCGTGGCCAGTTCGCGCACCTTGGATTCCAGGTGCTCGACCAGCTCTTCCTGGTACTGCCGGCGGTAATCCCCGGTGTCCCCCTCCTCGATTTTTTCCCGGCTGCCCTCCAGGAAAGCGGCGATCTGGTCCGGAAAACGATCTACATCGATCGGCTTGGTCAGATAGCCATCGCAGCCGGCGACCAGCGCTCGTTCCCTGGCACCCCGGGTTGCATCCGCGGTCAGGGCGATCAGCGGGGTTTCAGGCAGCAGCTTGCGCAATCGCGTAGCCACTTCCCGGCCGCTCATATCAGGCAGGTTGATGTCCAGAAGGATGAGATCGGGCTCCACCTCGCGGGCGAGTTCGAGGCCGTGAATGGATGTGCCCGCTTCGAGGACGATATAGATATCACTCAGCAGCCGTCCGACCAGGGCGCGGGCTTCCGCTTTGTCCTCGATATACAGGATTTTCTTTCTGGCCTGAATGTCCATTGGAGAAATTGTACCCCGGAGCCGCTTCCCGCACATGCTGTTGCAATGCGCCCTGGATGCAATGGTCCGAAATGCCCCTCACGCGCGCATGGCCCTGCCGATATCCGGTGGGGTTATTGCAGGGTGGCTTGGTTAAACAGAAGCCTGGCGGCGGTTCAAGCCCGTACCGCAGAAACCACAGCTGGCGTGGGACCCCCGGATTTCGAATGTGGTCTCATCGATCGGGCCACCACATGCCGGGCAGCGCGCGGGTAGATCACTCAGTTTTATGAGAGGAGGTGTCATCGCGGCGGTTTCCGAAACGGGCAAAGCAGAGAGAAGTTCTTCCGGTTCTGGCGAGACCGGTTCGGCAGGCGGAGTGGGTTCAGGCGGCGACGGCTCGGGTGGTGGGAATTCTGGAAGTGCTTCCGCCCTGTCGACCTCACCGCGCAGCCCTCGCACGAGCAGCGCAAAACCAGCCACGATCAAAATTCCTGGCCACCAGAAATCGGTTAGCGCCAGCAGCCCGATGCCTGCCAGCCAGATAAATCCCTGGAACGAACCCTGAATGAGGGCACTCAATGCCACCAGAAACAAGATCCCCGGCCACCACCAACCCGTCAGGGCCAGGACCCCTAATCCGATCAGCCACAGAGCGGTATTTGCGTTGCTTCTGATCATCCCAACCCGCTTCCGCAGTAGCCGCAGCGGGCATTTCGGCCGCGCCATTCCACAGTGGTATGGTCCACCGGCCCGCCGCATGCGCGGCAGTGGCTGCCAAGCGAGCCGATATCCGGCCTTGCGGGTACAGCCTGCCGTACAGGTTTGGCATGCCGGGAAGGCACCGGATCTGGCAAGGGCGGGCTTGCAGGCGGCCTGCGGCGTTCACGACGCGAATCATAGCCCGCACGGCGGCCCATCCGGGTTCGGTGGCGCTTTGGCCGGCTGACACGAAACACACCCCACATCATCGGGCCAAAAATCCAGAACAGCACAAATGGAAATACATAGGGCAGGACTCCGGTCTTGCCAAGCACGCTGAGGGCAAATACCGTCCCAAAAATCCAGAAAAACCAGCTTCCGCGAGGTCCGCGGTGGTGAAAGCCTCGGTGCCACATTTTTACCTCCTGGTTGTGGCCAAGCTTAGCAGCCGTTTTGAGCACACGATACCAGATTATTTGGGGAATGGCAGCGGTGCCGTGACCGCCGGGATGGCGTCCCCTTTTTCCCCGACGAGGACCTCCCGGCCGGCTTCATCATATGGCTTTTGGAGCACCCCCAGGGCAATCGGGCCCAGGTCTGGGGATTCGACCGCGGAGGTGACCGCGCCGGCAGGTTTCCCGCCGGCCAGGACCGGATCGCCGCTATTCGCCGGCCGGGTGAGTTTGAGCCCGACGATTTTTTTGCGGACTTTGTCGTAGGTGATCTGCCGGGCGATCACCTCCTGGCCGGTGTAGCAGCCTTTTGTCTCGGAGATGAGCGATTCCAGCCCGATCTCCAGCGGTGTATATGATTCGGTCAGCTCCGTTTCCGGCCCGGGGATCCCGGCTTCCACCCGCAGGACGGCATATTCGGAAGTGGATATTTTCGCCGCCCCTGCCGCTTCAAGGGCGGTAAGGTGTTGCTCCGGGGTCTCGGCTCGGGCCACCAGCAGGTACCCGTCCCCCAGGGGGCCCTCCACCGGCAGAATATCCGTATTCTGTCCGCGGATGGCCACTGTAGCGATGGTGCTGGGCTCAGGGGCCTGTACACCGAGTGTCTCCAGGGCCTGGCGAGCCTGCGGCCCGCCCAATTCAATGACCTGGTAGGCAGGGCCTGGGACTTCTACCGTCACTTTGTCGTTGAAGAATATTCGGCGCTTCAGGAATCCGGCGGTTGCCTCGGTCCTTCCCGGCAGCGGGATCAAAGACAGGGTTTCAGGGCCGGTTTCATATACCCGTAGCACATCCAGGATGCGCGCCGCCGGGTTTGTCAGGACGGTCGCGACCACGCGCCCTTCCGCCAGGCCGGAGACGTCGTTTGTGGACTGGCGCTGGATAAAATCTTCCCGGTCCGGCCCTTTGATGAACAGGACGCCCGATCCCGGAAGGTAGGTGTATGCCTGCATTGCCATTGGAAAAATTATAGCGTCCGGAGGTTAATATTATCTATATTTGAATTTGGTTGCGTGGGAGCCGGGATTGACGTGTCGGTTCATCTGACCTGACTGGGGCGGTCGGGCTTGTTCCCGGTCGGCAGGGCGCGCTCCAGCTGATCCATGCGCTTGGAAAACTGCCCTGCGGCGTACATCGCCAGATCGGCCTCGACCAGCCCAAACGGGACCGGGTCGTATGGCAGGAATGATTCTGCGATGACTTCTATCACAGGCGGAAGCAAGCACTTCATTTGGGTTTCCAACACGGACCAGAGCGAGGGATCATCGGATAGGTGCCGGGAAAGCAAGTGCAGACCGTATGCGATGTGGCGTGATTCGTCCTGCCGGAGATGGCCCACACCGCGCTGGATTCCCGGCATCAGGTCATGCTCTTCCAGGATGCGGGCGTGGGCGTAGTATCCGGTCTCTGCCAGGACGCCTTCCACGACCATGTTGTAGGTGGCCGCAGCCCTAACCTGGGCCGCGGGGGACCGGTCTTTCACCAGGGCAGCCAGTGCCTCGGGCAGGGCTTCGTAGAAGACGTATCTGTAATTCGGGGTGTGGTAGTGGTCCAGGCCACCCTCGACCTCGAAAACTTCCGAGAGGGCTCGCGAAAAAAAGTCGGTGTGCTTCCCCTCCTCGAACAGGAATGTGGTCAGGAAGAGTTCTTCTTCCAGCCGCCCCTCGGCTGCAATCACCATGATCAGCGGTAGCAGGTCCAGCGTGACCGCCTCTTCCCCCGCCTGGAACAGGGCGGTCAGGCGCAACAGCAGGTCCTGCTCGTCGGGTGCAAGCTGCCGCCAGTCTTTCCGGTCCTGGGCGAAGTCGATCTCACTCGGATTCCAGCAGCCGTACTTTTTTGCTTTTTCGTATAGCCTCATCAGCGGCGAATTGCGCTGCAGTCTTTCCCCCGTGGTGGCAAAACCGGCCCGGCTCAAGGTTGGTTTCTGCCCGCACGCCGCCCGAAGAGCATCCAGATGCCCGCCACCAGCGCGATGAAGAGCACCATGTACATGACCAGAGTCAGGGGATTCGCGCCCAACCCGGAGGGCTCGCTGGCGGAAGGCTCTGCCAGGACGTTGGAAGGCTGTTCGAAATCCAGGGCAAACGGCGTATCTGAAGCGATCGGCAGTTCCACGGTAACCGCCAGCACCTGTTGTGTACCGGTCGCAGTGGGCGTCTCCGTAGGCAGCGGTGTAAATGTGGGTTCAGGAGTTGGGGTGTCTGTAGGCGGAAACCCGCCGCCGTCCGCATGCGGTGCTGCCTGCACAGGGCTCGCCAGCGCGAGGAGCGCGAAAAGGCATATTAAGACAAAGGATTTTGTGGCCATATTGTCCGCAGAAGGCACATCGACCGGGTTTGGTGCGATCATACTACAATATCTCTGCCTGCGGTGACGCATGTCCGGGTGTCTGGAACCGTTTGCCGGCCACCAGATGCAAAGCATGACAGCAGGTTCCGCAACTGTAATTTTTCTCACCTTCTCTCGTCTGCATAACTGCGCGATATAATCGGGTTGGATCCGGGATTGGGAGAAACCAACTCCAGCGAAAGGCCCCGCTCCAATAAGAATTGCCTCCGTTCGGTTTACCTGTGCGCATGCCATGAACAACATCGATGAAATCAAGGCGCGTGTGGATATCGTCGACCTGGTTTCCGAGACCGTAAATCTGCGGAAATCTGGGCGAAACTATTCTGGTTTCTGCCCGTTTCACGACAACAAACGAACCCCCGCTTTCGCCGTTTTTCCGGAAAGCGGGACCTGGCGCTGCTTTGGCCAATGCAACGAAGGCGGCGATATTTTTAAGTTCGTGATGAAAAAAGAGGGTTGGGATTTTCCCGAAGCCCTGCGCTCCCTCGCAGACCGCGCCGGTGTCCGGCTGCGCGAGTTGACTCCCAGGGAGCAACGGCAGAAGGAAGAGCACGAACGCCTGCGCGACCTCCTGGAACACTCGCTCTCGTTTTTCCGCCACAGCCTGATGAAAACGGAGGCCGGGCAATCTGCCCTCGAATATTTGCAAAGCCGCGGTTTGAAGGAGAAGACGATCGAGAAGTGGGGGCTCGGATTCGCCCCCGACTCTTGGGATGCCTGCAGGGTGCACCTGGCCCAGCTCGGATACGACGAGGCCGAGATGGTCGCCGCTGGCATGCTTTCCCAGCGGGACGACGGCCGGACCTATGACCGTTTTCGTAATCGCATCACCTTTGCGATCCGCGACGAGCGCGGCAGGATGGCTGGCTTCGGCGCCCGCACGCTGGATCCCGACGGGATCCCGAAATACCTCAATTCCCCACAAACGGACATTTTCGACAAAGGGAGCCTGTTGTACGGCATGGACCAGGCCCGGCGCACGATCCGCGCTGAGGACCAGGCAGTGGTGGTTGAAGGCTATATGGATGTCATCGCCCTTCACCAGGCCGGCTTCACACATGCCGTTTCCCCCATGGGGACCGCGCTGACCGAAGCCCAGCTGCAGCTCATCAAGCGCCGAACCGGGCGAATCATTCTGGCGCTGGACGCAGACGCGGCCGGCAATACTGCCACCATGCGGGGCTTGAATCTGGCCCGGCAGACGCTGGACCGTGAGACCGAGGTCGCCTTCGACCCGCGCGGGCTGATGCGCCAGGAAGCGCGGCTGAAAGCCGATATTCGCGTGACCACACTTCCCGAAGGTAGAGACCCGGATGAAGTCGTCCGGGAGGACCCCGAGGCCTGGCAGCGAATCCTGGATGGCGCCCGACCGGTGGTAGTCCACGTAATGGAGACTCTGGCAGCTGGAAAAGAACTGGAAGATGCCAAGGTGAAGAGCGAGATCGCCGCCCAGGTTTTGCCGCTGATCCGGGACATACCTAGTGCGATCGAGCGTGACACCTACCGCCAGCGCCTGGCGCGGCTGATCCGGGTGGACGAGCGCGCACTGCTCGATGATCCCTCCACCGCTTCCCGCCCCCGCAGGCGGCCTCGCAGGCCGCAGCCGGCCCAGGTCGCACCGCCCCAGCCTTCGGTGCTCTCCGAAACCCAGTTTGGGACCACCCAGGCCCTGGAGGTCTTTACGCTGGGTGTTTTAATGCGGCACCCGGACTACCTCTATCGTCTGGACCGGGCTTTGCAGAAAGCAAACCTGCACCGTCTTTCAGCCCACGACTTTCAGGACACCGGGCACCAAAACCTGATGCGTGTGATCCGGAAAGCAACGGACCAGGATTTTGACGTCCCGCATCAGGTGGTGATCGCCAGCCTGTCCCTGTCCTTGCACGACCAGGCGGATTCGATCCTGGAAGCGACCGCGGACCTGGAAGCCAATCCGGTGCGGACTCTGGAAGATCTGCTGCGCGCCGTACTGGACCTGCGGCGGCGCCAGGTTAACCGCAATATCGCCCATCTGCGTTTTCTGATGGAAGACGCCCAGGAAAAGGGGGAGTTGATCGTAGGGGATTACCAGCAATCAATGATGCAGCATACGACCACTCTGGTCCGGCTGGACAAAGCGCTGCGGCAGACGCACGATAGGACGATCTTAAATGGGTGAGCAAGAAAAAGAATTTCGTGAAGACGAGATAGAAGCGCAGGAGGAGGACGAGGAGTCGCAGGCGCCGCCAGTGGAACTCCTGGATGCGGAGTCGGAGCAGACCGGCGAGTTTTCCTTTGACCTGACTAACATGCGGCTGCTTGCAAAGCGGCAGGCGGACGCCGAGGAAGGTCGCGAGGCCGATGCCCAATTCGCCCAGATCGATGACGATCCGGTCCGGCTCTATTTACGCGAGATCGGCCGCGTCGACCTGCTGACCGCCGACCACGAATTCTGGCTGGCTTCCCGCCTCCAGGCCACCCGCAACATCAAGACCATTCGGGAACAGCACCCGGCGATCAAGAACGACCCGCACAGCCCGGCAGCCATATTCACCATCCTGCTGGACAAAATGTGCACCTCCTGGCGACGGCTGGTCGAGGATGTCGAGAAGCTGGGGCGAAAAGCGCCCGAACTGGGTCCGGTCCTATCGGAAGCCCGCTTGCTGCGCCATACCTGGGAGTTGGAGCCGCCCTCCTTTTTGCGCAGCTATCTGGATAATGGCACCTGGGGGAAAGATCCGCATTGGGACCCGGTGGCAAAGCAGGGCATCGATGTGTTTGCGGGTCTGTACCTGGTTCCAGAAGAGATGAAGGATTACCTGGAATCCAGCCTTCGAAAGAAAAACATGCTTCCAACCCCCCGCACTCTGGTGAAGTACCTGCCCGAGGACGCAATACTGAGGGAAGAGCTTGATACCGCCCAGGAACGCGCCCAGGAAGCCCATGATGCCTTGATTCAGGCAAACCTGCGCCTGGTGGTCAGTGTTGCCAAAAAATATATGAACCGGGGTAACTCCTTCGACGACCTGATCCAGGAAGGGAACATCGGCCTGCTCAAAGCGGTGACGAAGTTCGATCCATCCCGCGGCTTCAAATTCAGCACGTATGCGACCTGGTGGATCCGCCAGGCCATCACGCGCTCGATCGCAGACCAGGCGCGGGTGATCCGCATCCCGGTGCACCTGCAGGAGTCGATCCTGAAAATCCGCAAAAAACAGCGCGAAATGACCCAGAAGCTGGGAAGATCCCCCACCAGCGAAGAACTCGCCCTCGAAGTCGGTTTCCTATCGGCGGAAGATGTGCGCGCCATAAAGCGGTCCAAAGCGCAGGACATTCACCTGGATCCGCTGCTTCGCAACCGCTGGCGGCAGGCTTCCGCCAAAGTTCGCCAGACGCTGGTCACCGCTGAGGAGCCGCGCTCCCTGGACAGCCCTGTCGGGGATGAGGAAAACTCACAGTTGGGGGATTTCATCCCGGATGAGGATGCCACCGCGCCGATCGATGCCGCGGCCCGGGAAATGCTGCGGGACCAGATCAAATCGGCTCTGGAAGTGCTCAGCCCGCGCGAACGGGAGGTCCTGGAGCTTCGCTTTGGGCTGGTGGACGGGCGTGACCACACCCTGGAGGAGGTCGGCCGGCATTTCAAGGTCACCCGCGAGCGCATCCGGCAGATCGAAGCCAAGGCGCTGCGAAAACTGCGGCATCCCACTCGCAGCCGCCATCTGCGCGACTACCTGTAATCAGGCGACCAGCTTGCTGCGGGCCTGTTCGGCCCCTTCCATCAATTCTCGGGCGGACTGCAGGGTCCCTTCGCTGATATCCCCTAACATCTGGGCCAGCTCCGCCAAGCGTTTCTCCCCCTCAAGCACCTCAACCGCTGTCGCGGTCCGGCCGTTTTGCACCATCTTGATCACCCGATAGTGCTGCCCGCCGAAAGCAGCCAGCTGTGGCAGGTGGGTGATGCAGAGCACCTGGTGCTGTTCGGAGAGGCGCCACAGCTTCTCTCCGACCACCGCCCCAATCCGGCCCCCGATGCCCTGGTCGATCTCGTCGAAAATCAGGGTCGGGGTGGTATCGGCCTGCGCAAGCACATTTTTCAGGGCCAGCATCAGTCGGGACATCTCGCCTCCGGAGGCGATGCGGGTCAGCGGCTTTAACCCCTCCCCCGGGTTGGGCTCTACCAGAAACTGGACCGTCTCCAGCCCCAGCGGGCCAAAGGCCACTCGGCCGTCGCTTTCGGTTTCCACACCGTCTGGGTCTGGACGGCGCTGAAAATCGATCCCGAAACGGGCCTGTTCCATTCGCAAATCTGCAAGCTGGATTTCGATCGCCCGGGACAGATCCTCGGCTGCGTTTTTCCGGGCGCGGTACAGGGCATCCCCTTGCTTGCCAAGGGTTTCCAGCAGCCGGACTTCCTCTTTTTCGAGGGAGGCCAGGCGCGTTTCTGCCTGCGCGATCGACTCGAGCTCCTCGCTGGACCGGACCCCGAACGCCAGGACTTCCTCGATACTGTTGCCGTACTTGCGTTTCAGGGTCTGGATCAGGTCCAGGCGCTCTTCCACTTCTTCCAGCCGCTCCGGATCGTGCTCGACTTTTTCAAGATAATTCCGCAGTTCGAGCGCCAGGTCGGCCAGGTTTTCAAATATTTCCTGGGCGCGGGTGTGCAATTCCTGTGCGGCACGGTCGACTTTGACCAGGCCGGCCAGCGACTCCAGAGCCTGCCCGAACAGATCGATCGTCGATTGGGATTCGGGCTCACCCTCGTCGATCACAAACAAGGCCTCCTGGGCTGCGTTGGCCAGGTCTTCCGAATTTGCCAGTCGGTTGCGTTCTTCCTGGAGCTCCTGGTCCTCGCCCGGTTTCAAATTGGCGGCGTCGATCTCATCAGCCTGGTACTGTAGCAGATCGATCCGGCGGGCGGTATCGCGTTCATCACGCCGCAGGCTTTCCAGCTCCTTGCGAACCTGCTGTAGCTTGCGGTACGTGCCGCGGTAACCGGCCAGGGTATCCCCCAGGTCGGCAAAGGCATCCAGCAGCCGCACATGGGAACTGACCCTCAGCAGGGACAGATGCTCCGATTGCCCGTGGACATCTACCAGGAACTCGCCGATCTCTTTCAGGATCGCCAGGTTGACATTGCGGCCGTTCACCCGGGCGACATGCCGCCCTTCCTCCCGAATTTCGCGGCCGAGGGTGATGTAGTCCACCTCCTCGTCCAGCAGGGCTTCACGCTCCAAAATCTCCAGGATAGGTTCCCGCACCTTCCCCAATAAGCGGAACTCTCCTTCCAGGTCCGCCCGGCCGGCGCCGGTCCGGATCATGGTCAGGTCCACCCGGCCCCCCAGGATAGCTTCGACCGCATCGATGATGATCGACTTGCCAGCGCCGGTCTCTCCGGTGAAGGTGATCAACCCGGCGCTGAACTTAAGGTCGAGGGTATCGATGATCGCGAAATCGGTGATTCGCAGTCGTGTCAGCATCGTTCCACGATTCTACATTACAAGCGAATGCCGGACAAACGGTAATAGGCTGAGGAGGCACACAGGACCACGTAAACCAGTTGCCAGACGAGGGAGAATCCCAGGGTTCCCAGCACCTGGCCCAGATTGCCCATGCCCGTCAGCAGCAGCAGGATCCCGGTGGACCCGAGGGCCGGAAGCAGTCCCCCCAGGGCGGCCGCAGCGGTGACGGCCTGGAAAAGCCGTTTTGAGCGGCGCCGGCTGACCACCCTGCGCACAGCCTCAGCGATCACCACTCCGGCAAGCGGCCCTCCGATGAAGACCAGGATAAACCACAGGTTAGGGATCACCAGGCCGCCGATGAATCCCAGGAAACCTGCGGTCAGGCTTCCGAAAATGAAGTCCGGAGGGGTGGCGGTGTCAAATATTTTCTGCTGGCCTTTGACGCAGTCGTCGCAGCGGTAGCCGGTCGGGGTGCGCACCGCACATCTCGAACACATCAAGCGCCCACAGCGATTGCAGCGCAGGTTGGTCTCGACGTTGGGATGCTTCTCGCAAAACTGGGCCTCCAGATGTTCATGGTGGGCGGTTTCAGCCATCGTTGGTCTCCGTATTTCTCATGCGTGTGTTCATTTTGGTGGTCAGGTTGCGGTAGAAGTAGTCCGGGTCCTGCAGGCGCACGAAGTGGACCGTGTGTTCGCTGGCCTGCACCACCACCTTGTCCTGGTCTTCAAGGGGGACGGTGTGGTGCCCATCGAAGGTCACGGTCGCCTTGTGCAGGGTCTCCACCTGGATCGTCACGCGCGATCCTTCCGCCAGGACGATGGCCCGGTCAAACGAGAGGTGCGGTGCGACGGGAACGATCAGGAAATTGCGCAGCTGTGGGGGCAATATCGGGCCCCGGGCGGCCAGGGCGTAAGCGGTGGAACCGGTCGGGGTGGCGGCGATCAACCCGTCGGCGACGTACGTAGTCAGGAAGGTGTCGTCCACGTAGGTGACCAGCTGCACGGGACGCACCACATCCGCGCGGCTGACAATGGCTTCATTCAGAACGTGCCAGCAACCCAGCACGGAATCGGACCGCAACTGCTCTGCCTTGAGCATCAGCCTGGCTTCGAGCCAGTAATTCCCTGCCAGCAACTGCTCGATCTTTTCGGGCCATTCCTGCCGTTGGACGCCCATCAAGAACCCCAGTCGACCCATGTTGATGCCCAGAACCGGGACACCCGCCGGGCCGCACAGTTGACCACTGCGCAGCATAGTCCCGTCCCCGCCAAGGGCGATCCACAGGTCGAAGCGGCGCTCGTTGAGCGCCTCGACGAGTTTTTGATCGTACATCAGGCCGTTTTCGCAGGTGATGCCTTTTGCCCGCAGATAGTCCCCGATCCGCCCGGCTTCTTCCTGGGCATCCCTCAGGTAGGGATGTGCAGCGATGGCGATGCTGGTGAACATGGCTGGATTATAAAGGGAGTCTCACAGGCGCTGATCGCAGATATCCCGAAAGCCGCAGCCGCGGCATTTGGCCGGGTTGTGGTGGGAACGGTCTGGCGGAATGCTGCGCATTTGCGTCCGGATCCGGTCCAGCAGGTCTTTCAAGTCCTGCTCGAGGTCGGGTGTGTAATCAATCTGGAAAGTGCGGTTCGGGTAGCGGATGTAACCGCAGGACGGACGCACCTGCATCACACGCTCCACCAGCAGGCAGTAGGCGGCCACCTGGAAAATGTGAGAATCGTATGGGGCGGCCGGGGTGCGCCCGGTTTTCACTTCGACCGGGATGATGGTGTTCCCTTTTCGGACGAGGTAATCCGGCTTACCGGTCAGGTCCCAAACCGGATCATTCAAGGCCTGCGAAACCGGCTGCCAGCCGCCCGTATCCGTATAAATGATGGTGCCGCCGGGCAATCCGGTGTCTTTACGGCGGGCGCCGGCCTGCCAGAAGAAAAATACGGCCAGTGCCAGTAGGAGGGCGATCAGATAAGGCATTGAAATCAGCTCTGGCCGGAAGGTCAGAGGAAACGGTCCAGCAGCACCAGAATCGACAACACCAGGGCGGCGAGCAGGGCCAGGCCGCCGCCCAGGCGGAAAAGCGCGGCGGAAAAAACCGCACGGCCGTGCGCCTCATGCAGGCGGGTGCCGATTTGCATTTCTTCCTGGTGGTGTGATTCCACCCCTTTTCGGTGGTATCCCCAGGCCCGCTCGCAAAATTGGTGGCTTCCGATCTCGGAGGCCCGGATCGTGGACGCCCTGGGCCGTGATTTCATTGATTCTTGATTTTGGCCTCGAGCCTGCCCAGGCTCTCTTCCAGGTGTTTTTGGCGCAGGCTGATGGTCAGATCGCCGCGGGTCCTTTCCACGACGCCGCGAACGATATCGGTCTGCCGGCGCAGGCCACCTGTGATGGCATCGGGGTAATCCATGGTGACAAGGACCCCGAAGATTTCTTCCATTTTATCCAGCAGATCCTCCGCGTCGCTCTCGTCCCCGGTTCGGATCTTATCCAGGCAGCGGCGCCGCATCTCGGTGGCCGCTTCGGCCAGGCCTTTCAGGTAGGTGTTGAAGGGGATCTGCAGCAGCTCGGGGGAGGGGATGTTTTCTTCGCCGTCCACCAGGGCGTACACGATATTGGCTTCTGCGAATTCCTTCAAGGCGTCCTGCGTATAGCCTGCGTAGTAAATGTGAGGATGGTCTCCTCGCAGGTTATTGTTCAGCTCTTCGGCCAGCCTGGCCGCCTGGACGAGTTTGTCTCGGGCGGGTGCGCGCTCGTTCCGGTGGGTAGCACGGATGGCCTGGGATGAGTAGCGGATCAGCAGCCGGGCCTGGGCCAGGGCCTGATCGCGGGCTTTCATCGTATTCTCAAAATCCTGGCGTGCTCGATCGGCTATTTCTTCAAGAGACTTCATGGCTGTTCGTCCGTTTCATCTGAGTCCGAGCCGGGCGGGCGGAAGAGCTTGCTGTATTCCGCCAGGGAGGACTCCCCCGGGATTTTGATCTCGCCGAACATTTTTTCGTATTTGGCCAGGTTTTCGGCCAGCGCGCGCTGGAAAAGCTTGGCACTGAGTGGGGACATCATCACCCGGGCGGTGATCTGTGCGGGGTCCCCCCCGGGAAGCTTTAGGGCGAAGTCGAATACCATTTCTGAGGGCATATGTGCGATCCGCACCATGTTTGCGTAAGCAGTCCGGAGGTCATCCGGCGCGCTGATCGCAGGCATTTGCGCAGGCTGTCGGATGGGCGGTTTGGTCATTACCTTACTCCTGAGGGTTGGGTTGGATGGGGATCAAAGAGATACCCGTTTTTGACGGGCGATCTTCAAAAACGGGCATCTCCAGCAGTCGAGATTGTGATGGATCAGAAGGGGATGTCGTCTTCCGGCTCATCCATGGCCCGGCC
>JBFKII010000080.1:0-14263 GCA_041632295.1 Anaerolineales bacterium
CGAAGGGCCTGTCGAAGGGCCCGTCGAAACCCAGTTTTTCGCCTTTCTCGGTTTCGATACGGCCGCTTCGCGGCCTACTCGACCAGCGAAAGGCCCTTTTGCCAACGGACTTTGAGAACGCCTTGTCAGTGGCCTTGAGCGAAGACTTTCGAAGGTGCACCTAAACGGGCCTCAAACCGGCTTGGGTCCATAGGGTTTCTCCGAATAAAGTGTACCTTCGTTTTTCTTTGTGTCCACTTTTCAGGGGACGCCCAGTTTCAAGGTAGGGCGGCGGCGCGCTGCCAAAACCGGGACAATACTCCCTCGCTTTCCCTGCCCGAAGGCGATACAAATAGGCCAGATGATTCGGATCAAAGGAGCGAGTATGATCAACGTCATCCTGGTTGACGACCATCACCTGGTGCGCGAGGGGGTCAAATCCCTGCTCCGTCGCGACGAGGGCCTCCATCTGCTGGCTGAGGCGGACCACGGTGCCAGCCTCGGTCCGCTGCTCGAGCAGCACGGGCCGCAGGCCCAGCTTTTGCTGCTGGACGTCAATATGCCCCACCCGCCGCTCTTTTACCCCGAGATCGCCATCCCCGACCTGCTGAATCGCCATGCCCATCTGCGCATCCTGATGCTGAGCGGCGACGACCGTGTGGCGATCATCCGCAAGATGATGGACGCCGGGGCGCACGGATACGTGCTGAAAGATACGCCCGAATCGCTGGGCGAGCTGAGTGAGGGGATTCGATTGGTGTGCAGCGGGGGACGTTTTTATTCCCGCCGGGTGCTCCAGCTGCTGCTGGATGCCAATCCCGAGCTCATCCTGTCCCCCAGGGAAGCGGACGTTGCCCGGTTGCTGGTCAGGGGATCCGGCAACAAAGGAATTGCGGCGAAGCTGTTTATTTCAGAGAAATACGTTGAAAAACTGATCTCGATCGTCGGCGTCAAGCTCGGCGTGCCGGCTCGCGACAGCGCCGGCTTTCCGCTCAACTCGCGCGCCTATCTGGTCAGCGCGCTGAAAGAAATGGGTTACTGAGGCTCTCAGCCCAGGCCGGTGCGAATCGCAGCGATCTGGTCGAACTGCTTCATGAAGACCTCGACGAGATCGGGGTCGAAAAAATTTCCGCTCGAATCTTCAATCAGAACGGCGGCGTTTTTCGGGGAGATTTTTTGCTTGTAAGTCCGCTCGGTTGTCAGCATGTCGAAAACGTCGGAGATGGCGCAGATCTGCCCGGCCAGCGGTATTTCGTCGCCCTTGAGACCGGCGGGGTAGCCTGAGCCATCCCAGCGCTCGTGATGCGTGAGCGAGATCAATTCCCCGAGCTGGAAGACCTTGATCTCGGAATGCGCCAGCAGGCGGGCGCCGATCTCAGGGTGAGTCTTGATGATTTCCCACTCATCGTGGGTGGGCTGGCCGATCTTCTGGGTGATGGCGGTCGGCACACCGATCATGCCGATGTCATGCAGCCGGCAGGCGTCCGCCAGATCTTGCGCTTCTTCCTCGGACAACCCGCAGCCCAGTGCCAGGACCTGGCTGTAGCCCGCTACCCGCTCGATATGGGCGGCCACATCCGGATTGGTGTACTCGGCCAGGACGGCCATCCGGCGCAGAGTTTCGGTCAGCATGGCCCGTTCGGTGGTTTTATTGTTGGTCATCACATTTTCCATAACAATTTCTCCGGGTCCCGTCGTTCAGCGAGCGGACAAGGACGTTGAAAAAAGGGTGGATTTTCATTTAAAGTTGTGGTGTGTCTGGCCCGGCTTGTGAAACCTGGCGGGTTTGACGGCCGAGCGGTCATCCAGGTGCGCCTGCAGGAAATCCCCGGGATGGAAATAGCGGTCCCGGATCCAGACCGGGCCAGAGTTCGGGTGCGGGGTGGGATGATACTGCAGGTCGGTTTCCCACGTAGCACCATAGGCGACGGAAAAATGAAGAAAAGAGGGCTTGTTGGGTTGGGGACGATCCAGGGTTCCGATCGGGTAGCCCGAGGGCAACTGGATCCCGGCGGCCAGGCCGTTGGTGTGGGCCATGTTGCCGTAGATCGACAGGAAAGAGGCCCCATCCGCCTGGTAATGGCGAAAAAGCGCCGTTTTGTTCCAGTGCGGATCGTCCAGGATCCGGGTGCCCAGGCAGGTTCCTGCGGTGATCAGCTGAACATCGGATCGGCCTTCGTTGTAGTAATCGATCCCCTCGTGATTGTCCGGGATCAGGAACAGGTCGCCATCCTGCTGCAGCCCGCCGGCGACCGGCAGCACAAAATCGGTGGAAGCCGAGACCGTCTGCTGGCCGGACAGGGTATCCATAAACAGGTTGTATTGCGAAAGAATCTCCCATTCAAAGACCGTTTTCGGCGTGCTGACGGCCAGCAGGTAGGCGCGCACCGCCTGGAAGTAATTTTGCACCGCCTGTACGGGGTCGCTTTCACCTTCCGCAAACTGGCCGAAGACCAGTTCCTTGCCAAGGGCATCCCGGTCGCAAAGCGCGAGGATTCCGAGCATCAGCCGGACCAGGGAGAGCAGCTTTTTGCCGGGGTCTTCCTTTCCGAGCTGGATCTCGAAGTGGCCCAGCACGTCCATCGCACGGATGCGGTAGCGTTTCATCACCGCATAAACTACAGAGACCGTGTTGGCGACCTGCTGCGGGGGAGGAAACCCTCCGGGGGATTCGAAATCGCCGCCGGTCAGCTCGATCGCCAGCGTGCGCATGTTGGGATCGACGAACGGCCCGTCGAAGAAGTCCTGGAGCAGCGAGTGCGTTCCCGGAATGGCCTGGTCCAGGGTGTAGTAGGCGCGCACGAAGTAATTTTTGCGTTCCAAATGCCCCTGGATATCGAGGCCCTGGAGGTGAGAAGCGAGGAACGGCGTGCCGTCATCATCGGCCTGCTGCGTCTGCACGATGCCGATGCCGTCTGCGCCCAGCCGGACGGCCGGCGGCTCGGTACCGACCAGAAAATGGGCGCTGGTCCGGGTGATGTAATCGCTCACCGGCCGCAGGCCGTCGAAGCCGCGCAGGTAGGCCTCCAGGCTGCCTTCGAAATCAGGGCGGTCCCCGAACCAGTGCAGCACGATCGCCCAGGGAAAGCGGCTGTCCAGCCGGTCGACCAGGCGGTCCCTGTCCATGTTCCAGTGAGTGCGTGTTTGCGGGATCGGTCCGAGCACGATTCCGCTGGAATCGCGCAGGTGCAGCGTGCCCCGGCGGTTGATCACCAGGTGGGGCAGGCGCTCGTAGATGTCCAGCAGCCTGGGCGGCAGGTCGGCCGGGTTGAAATCCGGCCAGTTGCGCCCAGCCTGCCAGGCGGCCTGGAAAGGGAAAGGGAGTGCGGAGGCGGCCAAATTAATTCCCAAAAGCTGAAGGAACGCCCTGCGGGACAAAGGGGCCTGGTTTCGGAGCGGGGCGGTCATGGCAGGCGGTCAGGCGCGGCGAGCGTTCTGGTCGGGCAGCACAGCTCTCGATCATCCCTGGTTCACTTCGAAGATGTTGGACGGCAGCGAAATGTTGTTGGCGGCAAATTTCTCGGTGAAGCGCGGCCGCAGGCCGGTTGATTTCAGGTTGCCGATCACCCGCCCGTTCTTGATGCCGGTCTGCTCGAAGACGAACAGGTCCTGCATGACGACGTTGTCCGATTCCATGCCCTGGACCTCCGTCACCTTGACCACTTTACGGCTGCCGTCTCGCATGCGGTCGACGTGCACCACCATCTCCACCGCCGAGGCGATCTGTTCGCGGATCGCTCGCAGCGGCAGCTCGAGCCCGGCCATCAGCACCATGGTTTCGACACGGCGCAGGGTATCGCGCGGGCTGTTCGAGTGGATGGTCGTCATCGAGCCGTCATGGCCGGTGTTCATGGCCTGCAGCATGTCGACCGCTTCGCCGCCGCGCGCCTCGCCGACGATGATGCGGTCGGGGCGCATGCGCAAAGCGTTGATGACCAGCTGGCGGATGGTGATCTCGCCGCGACCTTCCGTGTTCGGTGGCCGCTTTTCCATGCGCACAACGTGGGCCTGTTTCAACTGGAGTTCGGCGGTGTCCTCAATGGTGATGATGCGCTCAGTCGTGGGTATAAACGCCGAAAGAACGTTCAGAAACGTGGTTTTACCGGTGCCGGTACCGCCCGAGACGATCATGTTGACGCGCGCTTCGACGCAGGCTTTCAGGAAGCCGACCAGCTGGCTGGTCACGCTGCCGTTGGCGATCAGGTCCTGCGCGGTGAAGGGCGTCTGGGCGAACTTGCGGATGGTCAGCAGCGGGCCGTCCAGGCTGAGCGGGGGGATGGTGGCGTTGACGCGGAAGCCGTTGGGCAGGCGGGCGTCCACCATCGGGGAGGCCTCGTCCACGCGGCGGCCGATCGGCGCCACGATGCGCTCGATAATCCGCATCAGGTGCGAATTGCTTTCGAAGACGACCTGGGTCTTTTCGATCAGGCCGTGCTTTTCGACATAGACATTCTGCGGCCCGTTGACCATGATTTCGGTTATGGCGGGGTCGATCAGCAGCGGCTCCAGGGGGCCATATCCCATGATATCGGACGTGACCCAATCGAGCAGGGCGGCCCGGTCGGCACGGGTGTACAGCAGGTTCTCCTCCGAAAGCACCTGGTTGAACAGGGTTTCGATGATCTGCTGCATCTGCGGGCGGTGGCTGAGGTCCACATTGCCGTCCGTCTCGTTCAGCAGCTTGCGCTGGATTCGGTCCCGGATGTGGTACAGGTCGGCCTTGAGCTCGGGGTCCGGCTCCCCTGCTTGTCGGGACGCCTGCGGCTTGGTGTCATACTGGGTGGAACGGGCTTTTTGCGCCGGGCGGTTTGTGAACATAATCGGTCTCCAATCCATGGACCTCAGGAGAGGTCGTCGGGTTCCGGCGTTCTGCGCCGGAGGGAAGGCTTCCTCCCTTCTAGGGAAGCGTGGGAATGAACAGCTCCTGTCCTTCGAAAATTCGGTTCGGGTCGGTGATGTCGTTCAGGCGCACGATTGCCTGGACGGTGGTGCCGTACAGCAGCGCGATCTGGGACAGGTAATCGTCCTCCCGCACGACGTGCACGATAAAGTTATTATAAAACTGGTCACCCCGATTAAGCGCTTCTCGGAACTGGATATAGGCTGCCTGGTAGTTACCGTCATCGGCCAGCGCCTGCGCTCCTGCGACCGCTTCCCAGAATTCCGCGCCCGGGTTTTGATCGCTTTCCTCGAGCAGGGTCAGGGCTTCCTGGTAGAGGACTACGGATTCTTCGTAGCCGCGCAGCAGGCCAAGGCTGTAAGCCAGGTTGATCTGCGCCTCGTACACCAGCAGGCTGCCTTCCGGACTCGAACGGGCCACTTCGGCCGCCCGCCGGAAATCGGCGATGGCGTTTTCGTATTCGCCCAGGGTCAGTGCCAGGTTGCCGCGCTGGATGTAGGCGTCGTACAGCGTCTGGCGTGCGGCGCCGTTGGCGAAATCGGGCTCTTCGGTGAACACGACCTCCAGGTCGGTGATCACCGCACTCCAGTTGCTGCCCAGGAAGTTGTCCTGAGCGTTCAGGAACTTGTTGACGAAATCGAACTGCTCCTGCAGATCGCTGTCTTGCGGCTTCAGCCGCAGCGCCTTGCCGAAATAGAATTCGGCGATATTGAGCGCGGCCAGCGAGTCTTCCTGGTCGGTGATGGCGGAGATCGCCGCGGCGACGTAATTCTCAACCAGTTCGTTGCGAACCGTCTCGCGGATCTGTTCCCGGGTCTCAAGCGCGGTGGGGTCCTGGGGGCGCAGGGCCAGGGCTTTCTCGAAATAGCCGGAAGCCGTTTCCAGCCCGGCCAGGTTGTCCTCCAGGCCGCCGATTTCTACCTGGTTCAGGACGCCCTGGGCAGCGTTGATATAGCTGCTGAACAGCTTCTCTTCGATCTCATCCGTCCGGTAGGTGATGTCGGTCAGGCGGATCTGCTCGAAATTGGAGGCGGCGTCCTCCCAGCGGCGTTCATCGAAGGCCTGGTTGGCCTGCGCGTACCAATCGCTCAAGGTCTGGAGCTGGCCGATCCGTTCGATCCGCAGCAGGACATCGCGATATCCCGGAGACTTGTCGTTCAGGTCGTTCAGCAAGGCCAGCGCGGTGTCGAAATTGCCGCTATCAATCTCGGCGATCGCCTCGTCATACTCGTTGTCCAGGGCGATGGCGGTGGACGCCTCCTGCCGGAAGACGTCCAGGTTCGGGTAGTCGGGATCTTCCAGGGCGATCTGGTTGAAAAGCTCGAGCGCTTCTTCCGCCCGGCCGGATTGCAGCAGATTCTGTGCATCGCGGAACCTGGAGGCCAGCGTGATGGTCTCCAATTCCTGGGCGGCCAGCCCGCGCGCATTCTCGATCAGGCCCTGGATAAATCCGGAAAGGGAATAAGCCCCGTAAAACAGCAGGCCGATGATGGCGATGCCCACAAACGTGCGGACCACGATCCTGCGGGTGCGGGACCGGCGCTCGTCCTGGATGTCCTGGACTTCGTCTTCGTCAATCCTGGCCCGCACTTTCATCTCTTTTTGAAATTCGCGCAGCTCGCGCTGAAGCGGGTATTTTTTTACCAGGTCTTCGAGCATATTGTGGGCGGTCGCCCAGTTGCCTTTTTGAAACTCAACCTGGATGTTGAGCCAATTCGGGTCTTGTTCAAACGTGTTTGCGTGGTCCGTCATGAAGTGTCACTCCAAAACAATAACGATCCGCTAAAAACCGGAGAATAATGTAATCAAGGTCGGGATTGCCGGGCCGAGCACTACTACCAGGATCGAGGGAAAAATCAAGAAAGCGATCGGAAAGAGCATTTTTGTGGGGATCTTCTGGATCTGCTCCTCGGCACGGAAGCGGCGGAACATGCGCATCTGCTCGGCCTGGGTGTGCAGCGTTTCCGCTATGCTCATCCCCAGCTGCTCCGCCTGGATGATCAGGGAAACAAACGTGGAGAGCTCGATGATCTCCACCCGGTCGGCCATGTTGCGCAGGGATTCCTGGCGGGTGAGGCCCATGTTGAGTTCCGTCACGGTGCGGCTGAATTCGTGCCCCACTTCCGTGCCCCACTGCTCCCCGACCTGCTGTAGCGACTGGTCAAAGCCCAGCCCGGCGCTGGCGCACACGCTCAGCATGTCCAGGGCATCCGGCAGACCTTTGCGCACCGCCTCCTGGCGCCTGCGGCCCGCCCGCAGCAGCCACAGGCTGGGGACGATCAGGGCAGAGACGATCAGCAGGATCCCGGTCACCATATTCAGGCGGGCGGTGCCGCGGCTGAAAACGGCCACGGCCAGCGCGAAGCCGATGATGATGGCAATGAACTGGAAGCCCAGAAAGCCCCGGGCGCCCATGCCGTAAGGGTTTCCGGCAATGACCAGGCGGTGTTCGATCGAATTGAGCACGCCCATCGGAGTCAGCCGCAGGAAAAACTGCCCGATCGCCGTAAGCCGAGGCGAGATCACACGGCTGAAAAACGATCCGGACAGGTCGCGCGGAGCGATCTCCGTCCGGCGGCTGGGGTGGAAGTCCTCGTCCAGCTCTTCTTCTACGAACTCGGCCAGGCGCTCGGAAATATCGTTGACCTGAAACCAGCGGAAGCCGACGAACAGGATCCAGGCCCCGGCGATGACGGCCAATAAACTGGCTGAAATAAACAGGAAATTGATAGGCAGCATTTGAATCCGTATGTTCCCTTGGGGGCTTCCGGTTACACGTCCACTTTCAGCATCTGGCGCACGATCAGGTTGCCCATCAGGATCATGACAACGGCGACGATCGGCACGCAGGTGTAGGTAAACAGTCCTTCCATGTAATCCGGGTTGATGAAGAACAGCAGACCGCCGACGATGAAGGGCAGAATGGTCAGCATGTAGCCGGTAAATCGCTGGTGGGTGGTCAGCACGCGGATCTCTCCGAACAGCCGCATGCGATCGCGGATGGTCTCGGTGACCGTTTCCAGCATCACGGACATGTTCCCGCCGACCTGGTTGTTGATGTTGATCGAGGTCACCACCAGGGTCAGGTCGGGATTGTCCATGCGCAGGGACAGGTTGTCGAGTGCGTCGGAGAGCGATATGCCCAGGCCGACCTGGCGCGTCACCCGGCGAAACTCTTCCGATGCTGGCGCTTTGGTCTCTTCGACCACCAGGTCCAGGGCCTGGAGCAAGCTGTAGCCGGAGCGCACCGCGCCCGTGACCAGCACCAGCACGTCCACCAGCTGGTTGGCAAAGCGGATGCGCCGCTGCTGCAGGCTGCGGCGCAGGACGATCCCGGGCAAGAGATAAGCTAGGATCGCCAGCCCGATGCCTGAAAGGAACGAACCGATCAGCAGCCAGCCCAGCACGAACGCCAGGAACGTGATGCCGAGGCGGATCAGGATGAACTCAGCGACGCTGATGCGCCAGTTGGCGCTGAGCAGATCGTCATTCAGCTGCCGGGAGGCGAACCGCGAGACGTAGTAATTCACCCGCACCCGCATGCGGACGAAGCGCTGGTTGCGCTGCTGGGTGACGGTATCTTCCTGCGTCTCCGGCAGGACAGCGTAGGTCTCGAAGCGTTCCTGCAGGTTGCTGCCGGAGAATATCAGGGTGGAGAGCAGCCCCAGGACGGAGACCCCACCGACCAGCAGAATGAAAAAAGACAGGATGATGACAATCAGGAGTGTATTGCTCATGGACTATCCATTCGAGTCGTGGCTTGGTGCCAAAAGCGCCAGCCGCCGGTTATGCCGTCGCCCGGAGGCGCGCCCCGGCCGGCTGGCTGACTGGCTCTTTTTCACTCAGCTGGCCCAATTTTTCCGCCAGGGACTTGAACGACCGGCTGACCGGGGAGCGCGGGTAGCGGATCGTGATCGGGACGCCGCGGTTCAGGCTTCGCAGGACCTGCGGTTCGTCGTCCGGGATCTGGTGGAAGACCTGCCGGTGCAGGGCGGCTTCGACATCCCCGATGTTGATACCGCCCTTGATGTCGGCGCGGTTGATCGTGATCAGCAGCTTGTCGGTCGGGTAGGACAGGGCCTGACTGAACTGGATGAAGTTGCTCGCTTCGTGGAGCGAGACCAGGTCGGGGGTGGATACCAGCAAAATGCGGTCGGCCGCGTCCATCAGGGTGACGGTGTTCTCGGTCAGGGCGCTGCCGGCGTCGATAACGATCAGCCCGTACGAGCGCTGCAGGCCCATGAAAACGGCGAACAGATCGTCCGGGCGGATGCCCTGAGCGACGTTGATGTTGCTCGGCCCGAGCAGCACGTGGAAGCCGGAAGCGTGATGGTGCACGACTTCGTTGATCAGGCCTTCGTCCAGCGAGCTGGCATGCGGGATCAGGTCGGCGATCGAGTTTTTGCTGCGGATGTTGAGCGCCACATCCAGATGGCTGAAGAACAGCTTGCCGTCCATCAGCAGCACCCGCTGGCCGGTCTTTTCGTAGTGCGACAGGGCCAGGTTGGTGGCGATCGTCGAAACGCCGACCCCACCTTTGGGGCTGTAAACAGTCACCACCCGCAATGCGCGGGTGCGCTCGGGCTCGGTGGAGGGCTCCTGCGGGCGGTGCCGGGAGCGGGCTTCCTCGAGCGTGCGGATGCGCTGCAGCGTGCTGACCAGGTTGGTCTGGGTAAAGGGCTTGACGATAAAGGCGCGCGCCCCGGCCAGCATGACCTGTTGCGTCATGACCGGCTCGGATTCGGGCAAGATTGCGATGATGGCCGTGTTCGGGAACTGCAGGGCCAGGTCGTCGATCACATCCAGGCCGCTGCGGTCGCTGATCTGATGGTCGACCAGGATGATGTCGGTTTCAGCATTGCTGACATCCCGTGCCAGGCGTTCGGTCGAACTGATCAGGTCGACGAGGTCGAATTCCTCCTCCATGTTCAGCGCGGCCTGGATCTGCTCCTGGGTGGGTCCGGGTTTACCGATCAGCAACACCCGTGTCGAAGTCGTGGGTCGATTTGTCATCATTTACTCCAATCGTTCATTTCTATAAAGCGGATATTTGCTAGGGTGCGGTGGTGGTCAGCCCGTACTTGTCCACCAGGAATTCGGAGGTCACCGGGGTTAGGCCGAACAGGCGGGTGGAGGCCGGATTGCGGACCACCAGGTCGAAGACGGCGCCGGTGTCTTTCAGGTGTTTGAGCAGCAGCGCGTCCTGCGGGGTGAGACCCAGCAGGTAAGCCTGGATGTTGATATCGGTGGTGCGGACCTCGCGCGCAGGCTCTTCCTGCCCCACGTTGGTCACGGTGGAAGTGTTCTCTTCCTGGGTGACGATATCGAAGACCATGGCCGTGATCTCCACGATCTGGAAGGCAGAGAAAGTGTAAGTCTTGGGCTGCGGCCCTTGCTCTTCGCTCTGCGCCAGGGCGGCCTCGCCTTCCTCTTCGATCGCGGGGACAATATCATACGTGATCAGGATATCGACGATATCCCCCCGTTGGATGATTCCCATGCTGGTCATCAGGTCGGAGGGCTGGAAGGCCATCAGCACCTGGTTTTCCCCAAGGACGTAAGCCTGATCGTGGTTGATGTTCGTGGGGTCTGCCAGCAGGTGCTCCAACACCATTTCTCCTTCCACCAGCTCCACCCGGGTGATGCGCCCGAGTACGACTTCGATGTTCGAAATGGTGTTGCGTGGGGCCAGCTCAATCGGGACGTCCACTACGCTGACGTCGCCTTCGGAGATCACCTCTCCGAGGGCCAGGTCGCGGGTGGTGACGACCACCCGGGCGGTGATCGGAGTCGGCTGTGCCGGTGGCGGCAGCGGCGCCAGGCTCTGGGAGACCAGGCGCGTCAGGAAGAAGATGCCGAGTATGACCAGCACGACCCCGGCGATGGAAATGAGAATGCCGTTGCGAAGTCTAGTGTTCAAAATAGCTCTCCATGATTAAAAATATGGCCAAATAATAACAGAATGCCCGTACGTTTCTGGGTTTTGCGGCCTGCTCTCGCCGCCGGCCGGGAAGCTCGCTTCCGCCGCCAACGAATGCCGCTCGCCGTCGCCGCCAGCATTAAGAAGGTTGCCGGCGGGGCGGCTGGTTTCTAATACATTGGATACAACTTTTTACTCTGACTAATACTTGTGCTCCTTTGGGCGACTGATTTTTGTGTTAACTTGGTTCCGTGTCACCCTTTTTTACGCTTAAATTAATACCCTGCGCGCGTTCATCAATAATAAGACGAAGCTTTTGGGGAATCGTTACAGATATCGTATTAATACCTTGAAGATTTAATGTTTCGGGTTTATTGATTTTTTCCCACTATTTTCCGTGGGCCGGAATCTCCGATCTGGCCAGATGCTGGCGGGGGGGGAGGTCCAAAGTCCTCCAGAAATGGAAAAAGGGAATGCCCGAGGGCATTCCCGTGCTCGAAAGGAGGGGAGTACCGGCGCATGCGGCAGTACCGGCAGCTATTTCACCAGGAACAGGACGAAAGTGCCCACATCGGTATCGCCCCCGCCGCCGCCCAGGCCAGGCATGGTGCTGTCGATGAAATATCCTTCGATGGTCTTTTCGTTGTCGGGCATCCCGGCATCGGCTGCCACGGCGTGCCCGGGGCAGTTATCCGTGCCGGTGTTGTGCACGCAGGAGACGTAAAAGAGCGAGAAGGCGACGACGTGGAAATAAGTGTTCGGACCGTTTCCGGGGACGACGAGATCCTGCCCATCGTGAAAATCATCATCGCAGGGGCCGCCGGCGGAGGGCTGGTTGTCGCACAGCGCGTCAAAGACGGGAACCGCCAGGATCTGCCCCTCCTGGGCCTCCACCGCGGTGAAGACCGAGTTCTGTACGCCCGGGTTGCCGGCAAACCAGGTGTGCTCGTAGATTGTGAAGGTCAACCCATTTCCGATCCAGTTCTTCATTTCATTCGCACCAACCCCACCTCCGTCCAGGTTGAGCCAGCTGCGGTCCCCGGAGGGGAACAGGTCCAGGTCGCCGTCATTGTCGAAATCGCAGTCGATCGGGCCCGTGGGATTGTTGACCGGGTCGTGGCAGTAGTCGGTTCCGGTGTCGTCGCTGTTCATCACGATGTACAGCTCGGGGCAGATCGGGTTGCAGTAGGGCATCGGGGGGTTGTTCTTGTATATTTCCAGGGTTTCTTCGGTGATGGCCTGCTGCTGGCAGCTCTCGCTGCTGGAGATGCCGTTGATCGGCGGCTTGCAGGCCCAGGCGACCGGCAGCACGCCCGGACCGGGCCCGAGGCTGCCGGGGACCTGGCATTCGGCTGTGGCGGTGGCCTGCACTTCGATCTGCGGGCGTCCGAGCAGGTGGGCGAGGAAGGTGTTAAATGTAATGAAGGTATCGACCTCCACCTGCAGGTCATCCACGTAGACGGTCACGTTGGCCACGTGGGCGCCGTTGCGCGTGATGGCGTACTCCTCGGCAGCCTGGATGGCCAGCGCGACGCTTTCGGTCACGCACAGCTCCCGCACGCCCGCCAGCGCGCCGGCATCGGCAGCCGTCTGGGCCTGGCGGCGGCGCACGTAGGTGTTTCCGCCGTCGAGCGCCAGGGCGACGAAGGCCAGAAAGACCACCAGCAGGAGTGCCAGCACTACCAGGCTCTGTCCGCTTTCTTTGCTATTCAGTTGTCGAAACATCATGAGACCTCTTCAATAAAAATGATAAATGAACGGAAATAAAAAGAAAGGATAGATTACTGTTCGATTCGCATGCGCGAGATGCTGCTCAAAACGAAATTATTGCCTCCGGAATCGATGAGCCAGCCCAATATCGGCGTGATGGCCTCGAAATCGTACGTCGCGGTGACCTGGAAGGTATCGTCGTCTGGCCTGGAAGCGGTGATGCTCAGGACGGATGGGTCTTTGTTCACGCCGATGGCGAAATCCTTGGCGTATGTCTCGGCCCCCGCCAGGTCGAAGGGGTTGACGACTCCATAGCGAGCGCCCTCGCGTGCGGCGTTGTGGAGCACGGAATAATAATAAGTAATGCGCCCCAGGTCGACGATCACGAAGATGAAGATCAGCAGGAGCGAAACCACCAGCGAAAACTCAAGCAGGTTCTGGCCGGCTTCTTTGTTGGGATTCATCCTATTCATGGCACCATCATCTGCGCCTGGCGGGTCAGCAGCAGGGGGTTGGCGGAAAATAACTGGCCGAAAATGAAGTTGAAAGAGTGGCTGACGGTGACGACCACCGGAAGACCGCGATCGCAGCCGTTCGGCGGGGCGTCGGTGTCGGTGCAGAATACGGTGACATCGGTGGTGTTGATCACCAGTCCGGCCGACTGGGCCTCGTCCACGGCGGCCTGCTGCATGCCGGGGGCGTCGTTCGGGTAGCGCGAGCCGAAGCGGGCCGCCTCGCGCGATGCGTTGGACAGCACGACCAGGGCGTTGAAGATGCGGGCCAGGTCGAGCACGCCGAACACGATCACCATCAGGATCATCAGGATGAGCAGGAATTCGACAAAACCCTGCCCTTTTTTCGAAGATTGTTTGGATGCGTACCGGTAAATCTGTTTCATAGGTTAAAACAAAAGTAAGCGCTAATTTTAATCGAAAACGATAGGGAGCCGGATTCGTTACACGGGATTCTCGATGCTGGCCTGGGAACGGTTCGTGATTCTGCCTCCCCACGGATGAACCGGCCTTCCCAAAATCGGAACGCGATTCTATCATGTTTCGGGCTGCCCGATCGTGGCAGAAGCGCAACAGGAGTATTTAGAATCTATCCGAAAATCTAGCCACACATCACTTTGAGGTGGCCGCCGGTTGAGTGGCTCCGAAGGAGCCGAAACGAAACCGTTCGGCTGAGCTCACGACGAAGCCCAGGCCGAAGGCAAAACTCGATACTTCGACGAGCTCAGCACATGTTTCGACAGGCTCAATCAGCGTTTTGCCTAGATTTTTTCAAAAATGATGTTTGGCCAGTCCGAAAATACCTGAAGGCGCTGGTTTGGCCTGCCCTGGTTTCATCCCGAGCGCGGCGAGGGACCTACCGAAGGACCTGTCGAAAAAAGCGCCGCTGGTTGAGTTTATCGAAACCCGGCGCTTTTCAAGACAGGTTTTATTACGGATCAGGGAGAGGAATTTCACCGAATAGGAAAAATGTACTACCCCAAAGTGCCTGATTGGCTGTAACAACAGGGGAATCTTCTCGTCTTCCCCCTGGTAGGTCGACATAGCCCATTCGAGTGATACACTCCACGGGCCGCCTGCCAAAACACTTAACAACCGAATCACCCAGAAAAACGGCAAACCTGTCGAAAGGCAGGGACGCAAAGTTACGGGTCTAAGCGGATGGCGCTGAAAATCAGCGCTGCCGTATGACAGCCGGGCTGCCTGGAAAGTTGCGATTTCACCAACTCCCTCGAGCAGCCC
>JBFKII010000081.1:0-14258 GCA_041632295.1 Anaerolineales bacterium
CCATCAACCTGGTGGCCCAGGCCTACGCCAGGCCGCGCCTGGAGGCGGGCGACGAGGTCATCATCTCCAGCCTGGAGCACCATTCCAACATCGTGCCCTGGCAGATGCTGGCGGAAGAGTTGGGGTTGCGCCTGGATTATGTCGAGGTGACGCCGGAAGGCCTGCTCGACCTCGACTCCTATGCCGCCCTATTGGCGCAAGGGCCGAAAATGGTGGCTTTCACGCACATGTCGAACGTACTGGGCACGATCAATCCGGCCAAGGAAATGATCGCCCGAGCCCACCAGGCAGGCGCCGTCACCCTCGTGGACGCGGCCCAATCCGTGCCGCATTTCGCAGTGAATGTGCAGGATCTGGACGCCGATTTTTACGCTTTCTCGGCCCATAAAATGTGCGGGCCGACCGGGATCGGTGTCCTTTACGGGCGCGAGACGCTCCTGGAGTCGATGCCGCCCTTCCTCGGAGGTGGGGATATGATCAAGCGGGTGCGGCTGGACTCGTTCACTCCGAACGAGTTACCGCACAAATTTGAGGCCGGAACGCCGGCCATCGCCGAAGCGGTCGGCTTTGGGGCCGCAGTTGATTATCTCTCCGGCGTCGGCATGGATCAGATCGCCGCTCACGAGCACGCCCTTACCGAATACGCACTGGAGCGGCTGGAGGAGATCCCCGGGGTCTGGCTGTTTGGCCCCCCTGCAGACAAAAAAGGCGGTGTGGCTTCCTTCCAGTTGGAAGGCGTTCACGCACACGATGTCTCCCAGATCCTGGACACGGTCGGTGTAGCGGTGCGCGCCGGCCACCATTGTGCCATGCCGCTGCACGAAAAATTCGGCCTGACCGCCACTTCCCGAGCCAGTTTTTACCTTTATAATTCTTTTGATGAAATTGACCTCCTGGTGGAGGGGATCTACAAAGTCAAGCAAATTTTCGATTGACAACGGGGGTTTCCGGCATCCCCTTGCGCAGGGTAATAAGCCGGGGCCTGCGGGTCAACCGTCTCTATATCGCCAGCAAACCCAGACCCACCCTCGCTGAACCCATTCCATGGACGAACTTTACCGCGAACAGATCATCGAGCGTTACAAAAACCCGCACCACCGTGGCACGCTCGACCCGGCGGATATTTTCTACGAAGACGACAACCCATTGTGCGGCGACCATATCCAGGTCTTTTTGCGCGTCGATGGGGATGAGATCGTCACGGAGGCGTCCTTCGACGGCCAGGGCTGTTCGATCTCGCAGGCTTCCGCCGATCTGTTGATCGACCGCATCCTGGGCCGGCCGCTGGACGAAGTCAAAACGCTGACCAAGGACGATATCCTCGACATGCTGGGGATCCAGCTGGGGGCGGTGCGGCTGAAGTGTGCATTGCTCTCCCTGAAAGTGGTCAAAGCGGGGGTATACGGCCTCGGCGCGGGGGAAGCCAGCGATGAGCTGGTCGCCTGACATGTTCAACTACACCCAGATCGACCCGGCCAGCTGCGATTTCATCCCGGTGGCTTCCGAGGCAGACCTCCCCAACGGAGAGCGCATGTTCATCGAAATCGATGGCGAGGCGATTGTGATTTTCAACATCGCCGGCCAGCTTTTTGCGATCGGCGATGTCTGTTCGCATGATGACGGACCCCTGGGGGACGGGGAAATTGAGAACGATATCGAAATTTCCTGCCCGCGCCACGGCGCTCATTTCGACATCCGCACAGGCAAAGCCCTCTCGCTGCCGGCAGTAAAAGACATCCCTGCATTTCCGGTACGCGTGCGCGGCTCAGACATCGAAATCGGTCTGCCTCTAGAATAATTAATTCCGCCATACATCACTTTGAAGTGGCCGCTGGTTGAAAGGCGCAAAAAGGGGCAGATCGAAACCGTAGCCCCCGGCAAAACTTGAATCTTCGACAGCCTCAAGCGGCGTTTTGCCTATAATTATTTCAAAGTGATGCATCGCCGAAATCGTATAATTAGAAATCCCGCTTTTTCCCTGTTGTTGATCCTGATGCTGGCCGCTGGGGGGGTTGCTGCGTTTTTGTTTGTGCTGCCCGCTGCCGGCGCCCCAGTGCCAGCCAGCCGAGCTCCTGTACCTCCGGCCGCCCTGGAGTACAACTCGCAGCGCATCCATCCCAACTTGCTGAAAACGCTGCTGGAGGGGGGAGGCGGGGGATCCTATCCAATCCTGATCGAATACGCCCGCAGCAGCCGCCTCCTGGATAGCCTGCCTCCTTCAAGCGACCGGCTGGAGGCCCGCAGCAGGGTGATCGCTGCCCTGCAGGCCGATCGTGCCAGGGCAGCCGGCCCGATTCTGGCGGAAATTCATCGCGCCGGGGTTTCGTCCGTGCGCAGTTTCTGGATCAGCCCTGTTATCCGGCTGGAAGCCGGCGCCGGCCTGATAGCCCAGTTGTCCCACCGCCCGGACATCCTCCAGATCCGTCCGGATGCACCTGTGGCGCTGGAGGGCGGGCCACTGGAAGCCGATCCGGATTTGCAGATCGTTCGTGGCACCCAGAACTTGCCTTGGAATCTGGAAGCGATCCGGGTTGGGATGGCGGCCATGGCTCTGCAGCTGGACGGTAAGGGGGTGGTTGTGGCGAACCTGGACACCGGGGTGGACTGGACCCATCCCGCCCTGCAGCAAAAATATCGCGGATACGACCCGTTCGGCCTGGCTGACCATACCGGGAACTGGCACGTCTCCACCGGCGAGAACTATCCCGAGCCAGGTGACGGATTCGGGCACGGCACGCACACCATGGGAACGCTGGTTGGGGAAGAACCGGGAGGGCCCCGTGTGGGGGTAGCCGTTGGGGCCAGCTGGATCGCGGTCAAAATGATCGATGATAACGGGGCCTTTTTTGAAAGCTGGGCGCACGATGCCTTTGAGTGGATTATGGCCCCGGAGGGGGATCCGGCCCTGGCGCCGGATATCGTCAGCAGTTCCTGGAGCACGGGTTTCGGGGGAGACACCCGCTTCCAGGCCGATGTCCAGGCCCTGCGGGCGGGCGGAATCCTGCCGGTCTTTTCGGCCGGCAATTCCGGACCGTGGATCGGGACAATCAACAGCCCCGCCGATTACCCTTTTTCTACCGCGGTCGGCGCACTGGATGATGTCGGCTGGGCCGCTTCTTTTTCATCCCGGGGTCCCAGCACCGCCCCGTGGAGTGAAGTCAAACCGGAGATTGCTGCACCGGGGGTCGACGTACTGTCCTCTGTTCCGGGGGGGTACACTGTCGCCGACGGGACCAGTATGGCGGCGCCGCATCTCGCCGGTACGGCAGCCCTGCTTCTACAGGCCGATCCGTCGCTGAGCCCAGATCAGCTTGAACAAATACTGACCCAAACCGCCCTACCGCTGGGTCCGGCCGTGCCGAACAACCAGACCGGCTGGGGCCAGCTGGACGCCTTTGCGGCCGCGTTGCAGGTGTCCCCTCACGGGGTGCTGTCTGGGACGGTCTCGATTCCGGAGGGGCCGCCGGTCCCTGCCGCCAGTGTCCGCGCCGTTACGCAGAAGGATGGACACTTTCTGACCATCGCCGGGGATGAAAATGGCCGTTACACACTCGCCGCGCTACCTGGCACATATTCCCTGACCGCCCGGGCCTTTGGGTACGCACCGCTGTCGGTGCAAAATCTTGAAGTGCTGACCGATCAAGCCACGCTACAGGATTTTGACCTGCTGCCGTTGCCGCGCGGCTGGCTTTCGGGCACGGTCCGCGAGCTGGAAAGCGGCCAGCCGCTGACGGCAGCAATCGACCTGCTGAACGGCCCGCTGTCCACCCTTTCGGGGAGTGATGGGCGATTCTCTTTCTCCCTGCCTGAGGGTTCCTGGCAAGTGCGGCTGATGGCGCCTGCACATCGCATCCTCGATCTCACGGTCACGGTGACAGCCGGGATGACAACCACGGTCCAGGCCGACCTGCCTTCCGCCGCGCACATTTTGCTGGTAGACAGTGGTCGCTGGTATTACAGCAGCAAGGTGATGTATTTCCGGGAAGCCCTCGATACTCTGGCCTACCCATACGACGTGTGGGACCTGCGTGATCCGTTCGGCACGATCAGTGGGATTTCCGATTCCCCCGTCATCACCGACCTGGTGCCTTACGATCTCGTCATCTGGTCCGCGCCAGCGGATTCCCCCGGGCTGGCCTGGGTCGACGACGAGATCGGGGAATACCTGACCCAGGGGGGGTGGCTGCTGGTCAGCGGCCAGAACGTCGCTTTTTGGGACGCCGGCGGCAGCCTTTTTGTGCTGCCCTCCTATTTCCCAAAATACCTGGGTGCCTCGTATGAACACCTGCTCGCGCCAGGAAGTGTGCAGGGCCTGGCCGGCACCCCTTTCGAGGGCCTTACCCTGGACCTGAACACGCCGGACAGCGGCCAGGAGCAGTCAAGCCCGGATTCGGTCAGCATTTTCGATCCTTTGCTGGCCGCGCCGGCCTTTGTGTGGCCGGAGGGGGCTCCTGCCGGAACGCTGGCCGGGGGCTGCCACCCGTACCGCGCCGCCTGGACCGGTTTCGGCCTGGAAGGGGTTGGGCCGCGCTCGGAACGGATCGAATCATTTCAACGCTTTTTGGACTGGTTTGTGGTGCCGCCCCCGGATTACGCCCTGCATGTGGACCCGGTTTCGGAAGTCCTGGTCGGGGCCCCTGAGGACTTTATTGCGCAGCCCATCCGGATCGAAAACACCGGTGTGCAATCCGACAGCTACCGCATTTCAGTCCAACCCGGGAACTGGCCCGCCTGGCTCGAAGGGCCTGGGGGCATATCCACGAGCTCGTTTTTGACCCTGACCGTACCGGGCTGCAGCGGCAGCGTGGTCACGGCCACGGTCGGCGTGCCGGCAAATCTGCCGCGGGACACATACGACAATCTGGGGCTTGCCTTCCGGAGCCTGGCGGAACCGGATCTCCGCAGCTCGCTGACGCTGACGATGAAGACCCCGGCGCCCCTGCTTCTGGTGGAAGACGGCCGTTGGCAGTTTTACGGCTGGCGATATGCCGATGCCCTGGACAGCCGAGGCCTGTCGTATGACCTGGTGGACAGGTCGGTTCAGGAGGCAACCCCGGACGACTTCCTTGGGCGCTATCCCCTGGTCATCTGGACCACCGGGCAGGATTGGTTTTTGCCGCTGCCGGCGGGAGAGCAGCAGGCGATGATCGACTTCCTCGACCAGGGAGGCGGCCTTTTGCTCACCAGCCAGGACCTGCTCAATGTGGCCGGCAAGGGCAGCCTGGCGCGCGACTACCTGGGCGTGGCTGCATATTCCACGGAGATTACACCGACGGCCGTTTCTGCGGTCGAAGGCGGAATACTCGACCCTGCGCTCGTCCCCTGGCCGCTGAATTATCCCTTCGTCAACTGGAGCGACAGTTTCTGGCCTGAAGGCGGGGCGCAGCCGGTGATCCGCGATGCGGGGAACCGCATTTTGGGGGCAGCCAATACCGGCCCCAACTGGCGGTCGCTGTTTTTTTCATTCCCATTGGAAACGCTCCCCGAAAATTCCTTGGACCAGGTCCTGGTGGATAGTCTGCGCTGGCTGGGGCCCCTGGGGGGCACAAAACTGGTTTCGCCCGAGACGGCTGCTTCCGGCGTGCCATTTCCGCTCCAACTGGTCCTTCGTTCGGCCCATGCCGAACCCCTTTACGGTGTAACGATTTCGCTCCCGCTGCCGGAAGCGGTTGCCGTCGTGCCAGGGAGTATTTACGGCCCCTGGGCCTATTCCCAGGAAACGCACGCCCTCTCCTGGCGTGGGGCGCTTGGACCCGGCCAGGCCATCCATATGGGGCTGCTGTTGGACGCCTCCACCCGATTTGCCGGACCGCAGCCCCTGGTCTTCCCGGTAACTTTCAGGCTCGCCGATTCACAGGTATTTCTGGATGAGGCCGTCGTCTGGCTGGATGCCCCGGACATCCATTTGTTCGGGGTCGTCGCGCCACAATATCTCGCTCCGCCCGCGATCGGATTTTCGGCCGGGCCGATCCAGACCGCAACGTTTACGCTGACCGCCCAAAACCGTGGCTGGACCACGGCGGCAGTCCGGCTGACGGACACCCTGCCACTGGGGTTGCAGCTGGTGACGTCCACCCTGAGCGCCACTGTCGGAAGCGTTTCGGTGATCAGCGACAGCATTCACTGGGCCGGCAGCCTGGAGCCGGAAGGGCGCGCCGATATCCATTTCCAGGGCAGGGTGGAATTTCCCTTGCCGATGGGCGATCTGTCAAGCTGGCTGGCTGCGCACGATGGTTACCGCGGCTATGCGGACTGGATAATCTTGAAAGTCTTTGGCGGCCTTTATTTCCCGTTTTTGAACGGCCCGGGGTAGTTCAGTCTGCGGCGGCCTCTAGGGCCCGGACCTGAAGCTGGTCGCGCAGGGCGCCGATATCCCGGGGAGCGAAATACGCTGCCGCCGCCAGGAAAATGGACCCAAGTAGCCAGGCGCTGACACTGGTGGCCAGGATGGCGGTGCCCAGGGAGCCGGTCTGGTCGGCGATATACCCGGCCAGCAGGGGCGCAAGCGCAGCGCCGCCGTTTTCAATCAGGTACTGGACCGAAAGGGCGGTGCTGCGGACCTCCGGGAGCGTGATGTCGTAGACACTGGACAGCACGTTGGGGGAGGCAAAAGGGATAAACAGAGCGGTCATCAGCAGCAGAGTGAAAAACAGACCGGTGTCGTCGATGGGGACGTTGAGGGTGAACAGGATCAATACCGCGCCCAGCAGCACTGCGAGCATCGAGACCAGCAAACGCCCGCGCGGCGTCCTTTTGAACATCGCATCTCCCAGCCCCCCGCCGATGAAATAGCCCGACGAGAGCACCAGGATGGCCGGGGCCATCGTCGACAGGATCTGGCCTTCCGTGTAAAAGCGCTCCGTCTCGAGATAGGCAAAAAACCAGAAAGAGATCACGGCCCATGGAAACTGGCCGACAAGTCCTTGCGCGAACAGAAACCAGAGCGTTTTTTTCCGGAAAAGGTTGCGGGCGGTCTGCCAATCAAAGCGGTACATCCCGATTTCAGCCAGGTCCGCCAGTTCGGGCTCCGCATTCCCACGCGGCACATCGCGGACGAACAGGTAAATCAGCACCCCGATGACGAGCCCCAGCGTGCCGGTGATGTAAAAAATCCGTCGCCAGCCGATCGCCGGACCGAGCAGCAGGGCGAGCACCAGTCCGGTCAAGTAGCCCATCGGAAGCGCCACCTGGAGCAGGCCGTACACCTTACCGCGAGTTTTGGGTTCAAAATAGTCCGCTACCAGGCTGTAAATGCCGGGATAACTGGAGTCATCGATCCCGGTGGAAGCCCGCGAGGCCAGGAAGACGCCGAATGTAGGGGCGATCGCGCTGACCCAGGTCGTGGCACCCCACAAGACCGACGCCAGCGCGACCAGTTTCGCACGCGCATAGCGGTCGTACAGGTAGCCCCAGATGGGATACAGCAGGCTACCGACGATCAGGGCGGCGCTGAAAACAGCCCCCATCTGGGTGTTGGTGATGCCGAACTCGGCAATGATGTCCGTGGTCAGCGGGCCGATCAGCAGCTTGTCCGACTGGTGCAGCAGCATAAAGAAAAAGAAAATCAGGATGACGGTTTTGCTGCCGGATCTATTCGGCTTCATACCGCCTCCCCGATTGGCAATAAATACGTCAGGAATTCTTTTTCCTGCCGGTATCCAAGACTCTCGTAAAGCGCCCGGGCAGGTTCGTTTCCAACCGCGGTATCGAGAGAAATGTACGAGGCACCGGAAGTACGGGCGTGCTCGGCAGCACGGGTCATCAGTTTTCGCCCCACCCCATGCCGGCGTACTTGTGGGTGGACGAACAAATCGTACAGGATCCAGGCTGGCTTCATCGCCAATGAGTCGAAAGTCGGATACATCAGGACGAATCCCACCGCTTCCTCAGCCTGGCCGATGGCCAGGAATATCACCGCTTCCTCCTTTTCGAGCCGGGCTTGGATGTAGCGCACTGCCCCTGAAGGGTCCGGAAGGCGTTTGTAAAACTCCCGGTAGGCTTCGAAAAGCCCCGCGAACTGTTCTGCGTCCTTCGGTGCTGCTTTTCGGATTTTGATTTCCACGATTTCCTCCGGAAGTACCTTCACAAAAACAATCGTAAACCCAAAAAAATTGCCATGCCAAGCAATATTGTCAACAGAAGGTTCTTGGTGCGCCAGGAGATCGCCACCGCAGCCAGCCCGGCGACCAGGTAGCTGTTGTTCAGGCTGGCATTCAGGTAAACCCCGTCGGGGATCAGCACGGCCGGGACGATGATGGCGGAGAGCACCGCGGCCGGGATGTATTTGAGCGAACGGCGGACCAGGGCGGGCAGCTCCACCCGGCTGGCAAACGCCAGGACCGGATAGCGGACGCCGAAGGTGACCAGGAACATGCCTAATATGAGGGCGATTTCTCGGCCGGTCATGCCTGGACCGCCTTTTCTTCCACAGTGGTTTCGATCGTCGATTCGGCCAGCACGCCGGCAGCCACGCCGAGAAGGGCGGCCAGGAGCAGGCCAAGCTTGTTGGGCATCCCATTGGCCGCCAGGGCCGTGGCTCCTGCGATCAGGACCGAAATCAAGATTGGGCGGTTGGTCACCATTGGGACTACCATCCCGATAAAAGTGACGCTCATGGCAAAGTCCAGCCCCCAGCTGAGGGGGTCGGGTATCGCCTGGCCGGCCAGCACCCCGATCAGGGTGCAGACCTGCCAATTGACGTACATGAACACGGCCGAACCCAGAAAAAACCAGTGGCGGTTGGGGGCGTCGCCTGGCCTGGCAAACCGCTGGGCGGTGACCACAAAGGTCTCATCCGTCAGCCAGAAACCGAGCGGGAGAAGCCAGCGTTGAGATAAATGCCGCATGGAGGGGCCGAGGGTGGTGGAGTACAACGCATGCCGCAGGTTGACCACGAAGGTGGTCAGGACGATGATGGCGTTGGCGGTCCCGGAGGCGAACAGGCCGGCGGCGATGAACTGGGCGGACCCGGCGAAGACGAACATTGAAAGCCCCATCGTTCCGGCGGGGGATATCCCGCTGGTCACGGAAAGGGCGCCGAAAATGATCCCGAAAGGGATCGCCCCGATCACGAGCGGGATTGTGGCTCGGAAACCTGCCCAAAACTCGCTCGAGGGGGAAAGGAGATCGGATTCGATGTTTCGCATAGCCAATGGCTTTGTTCGCTTCGATTTGATTTTAGCTGCCGGAAACCGGCGTTTTCTTGGTGGGCAGCGCCATCGCCCGGGCGGTATCCGGACAGGCGCCCCTGAACTCCACCGAGTTTTGGAGGGGTGCTGGAACCTTATCCCGGGTTACATTCCGAAACCCAAGACGGGTGAAATAATTTTCCGCAGTTTCGGTCAGCAGATACACCTCAAGAAGATTCCTTGCTGCGGCCTCTCTCAGCACCGCCCGGACAAGGGACTCTCCGAAACCTAATCCCCGGAATCCCGCCTCGACCACCAGGGATCGCAGCAGGCCGTATTCGCTGTGGACCTCCAGCGCAGCCCCACCGATGGCATCCTGACGGTATTTCAGGGCCAGAACGAGCGCACAATCCTGGGGAAAACCTTCCAGGGGCAGTCCGTTTGCCGAAAGCAAAGTGCGGATTTCGGAAATGTGTTCCGCTGTGGCCGGGAGGATGTCCATGAACACTCCTTGCTAGAAAAGGTTGGCGCACCAATCCAGCAGGCGCTGTTTCAGCCAGTCACGCCGGCAGGTCAGGTTGTGATCCGCTCCGGGAACGATCTCCAGTTCGTGGGGGTAAGGGAGAGCGGATGAAAATGCGGTCGTGTGGCCCGGTTCAACCTCCTCGTCCGCATCCCCGTGGATCAAAAGGACCGGCATCTCCCGCAACCCGGGCGACCTGAGGATGGGCTGGTCTGCTTCTGAGAGGCCCACCCATTGGTCTGCCAGTTCCCCGGGGCTGATCCCACTGAGCCAGGGGGTGTACTGCTGAGCGTACGCCGGGTCCGAGAGCGGGAAACGGTCCGGATCCAGCACGCCGGCGATCGAACTGAAAGCCCGTATGCGACGGTCGCGATCGGCTGCCAGGGCCGCAGCCCACCCGCCCAGGCTGTGCCCGATAGCAACGATTTTTTCACCGTCGACTTGCGGGTGCAAACCCTGGGTCAGGCAATCGATCGCTGCGGAGACGTCTTGAGGGATCGTTGCGATGGAGTAGTTTCCTGCGCTTCCCCAGCACCCGCGGTAGTGAAAGATGACCGCGTTCCAGCCGAAATCCCGCAGGGCGTGGGCCAGGTCATAGTTTTTTTCGATACCGGGAATACCGTGCAGAAGCAGCGCGGTCGGCCTGGGACCGGATTTAAAGCCCAAAAACAGGGTCCCCAGCAGTGTGTGGCCCTGGCTGTCGATCAGAATCCCGGTTTGCCCTTCGTGTCGGTGCATGGGAGCTGGTAAAAATTTGGGGTTGGAAGAACTCGGCTAGTATAACAAAGCAGGCCCGAACAGGGGAGAATTGGCTTGAATAGCGGGTGGCCAACGGCATTGCTTTCTAATGCCCGAAAACCAGGTGGGAAACGATGGGATGTGCGGCGATGAGTATCCATCACCCGAAACCTGGTTATTCGTTGTTCCAGATTTCGATCTGTGATCTGTGGGCAGATCCTTTGTTCCTTGAGACGTCTCAACCGACGAACAGGATTTTGTCCTGAAATATTGAAATCCTTAAGGCCAGGCGGGTGCCTGATGCGCCTTCCCTTCACTTTGAAGTACAATGAATGGCCGGCCCAGAACGCGACCCGAGGAATCGAATGTACCAGCAAGATTACATCCTGCGCCACATACGGCTGTTCGTCCAGATGATCGCCCGCGTGTTGGGCCTGATCAAGGATGGCGACCCGCAGTTCGCTCTCGAAGTGATCGAGGGCGCCTTCCGGGATTCCCTGGGGCTTTCTTTGGATGATTTTCTTGCCTATCCACAAGACAGGCTGCTGGATTTTCTCGTTTTCGGGGAAATGGGCACGTTGGGAATCAGCAAGGCGGGGTACGCTTCCAATCTGCTTCTCCAGGCCGGGATCGCCCACCGGATGCAAAACCGGACCGATCGCAGCAATGCTTGCTTTGAAAAAGGCCTCGGGTTGATTCTGGAGCTCGAATTATCCGAGCAGGGTCCCTTTGAATTGCCCGACTTTGCTCCCGGAGTGCATGATTTCCTGAAAGAGTCTGCCTTGAAAGACTATTCCTCGGACGTCCAGGGGGCGCTGGCTTTTTATTTTGAGAAAACCACGGAATATGCCCAGGCGGAGCGAGTTGTGCAGGCGATGCTGGAAGCGCATCCCACCGATCCGGAAATTTTGGATTTCGTGCGCTCTTTTTATGAGTACCTGCTGGATGAAACGGACGAGAGCCTGCTGAAAGGAGGCGTCCGGCGGGAAAACCTGGTGAAGATCCTGAAAACGCTGTGACCCCCGGTCCGAATGCGGTCTGAAACCGGGTTCGCTCTCCTGCGTAAATGCCATCGAAGAAGGAGGCGAAATGTCTGCTGAAAACCTTTCCGACGATTTCAAAGCGCTAGGGGATAACCTGGGGGATCTGTTGCGCGCTGCCTGGGACAGGCCAGAGCGTAAAAACCTGCAAAAGGAAGTGCAGAACGGGCTGAAAGAGGTGCGGATCGCCCTGGAGCAAGCGGCTTCCGATTTTTCCGAGTCCGGGGTCGGGCAAAAGATCCGTGACGAGGTCGACGATGTGCGCCAGCGGGTTGAACGTGGGGAGGTGGAGGCGCGGGTTCGCGCCGACCTTCAGACCGCCCTGCAAAAGGTCAACCAGGAACTGGAGAACCTGATCGGTAAAATTCGTGAGCCCGGCGAGCCTCACTCTCCGGGAACCGAGGGCGGGTAACCGCTTCGATTAAGGGGGATGGAGACTTCCAGCACCGTTCCCTGTCCGGTCGAGGACTGGACGGACAGCGTGCCCCCCAGGAGGCGGATCCGTTCATTGATTCCGATCAGCCCGTAGCTGTTGTGGGAGATATTATCCGGTTCAAATCCCTTTCCATCGTCCTTGATGGTCAGCTTTACCGAGTCCATGGACATCAGCAGCTGCACGTGGATCGCTTCCGCAGCGGCATGTTTTTGAATGTTCGCCAGGGCTTCCTGGGCCACACGATATAGCCCAACTTCGATCCTGGAGGGCAGGGGGCGGTATTCTCCGGAAGTGCTCAATACCACTCTTTTTTTCCATGTCTTTCGAAACGTGTCCACCAGGGCGGAGAGGGCCTCCGCGATGGAGCGGCCCTCGAGAGGAGCGGCACGCAGATCGAGGACGGATCGGCGGGCTTCCTCAAGCGTTGCCCGGGTCAGGGCGATGGCCGAATGCAGCGAGCTGTGCAGATTTTGCGAATCGTCCCCTTTTTCCAGGAGGGCATCCGCGGTTTCCAGTTTCATCAGTACCGCCGTAAGGCCCTGAGCAAGCGTGTCGTGGATTTCGCGGGCCAGCCGGTTGCGCTCTTCGAGAGCGCCTAGGTGCATGCTTTGCTGGAACAGGCGGGCTCTTTCGACGGCCATACCTAACAAGTCTCCTACGGTGTGCAGCAGGCGCAGGTCTTCGGGCGAAAGCTCGCGCCAATCGGTTCCCGCCACGTTCAGGATGCCGAGTTTTTTCCCGTGGGCGTAGAGCGGGATGCTGGTGTGGTAGCGCAGGCCGGCGGTGTCCTCGCTCAACCATTTCAGGCGGCTGCAGGTGATCACGTTGACGTTGGCGGCGCCGTCCATATCCCCTTCCCTGTACGAGTCGAGGCAGAAGCACGAGCCGTCCATCCTTTCCGGCTTCTTGGTCAGCGCCGGCGGCAGGTTCTGCTGTGCAGCCAGGTAGGATTCCCCGTTTTCGTCGTGTAGCAGCCAGATCCATCCGGTGTGCAGATCCAGCAGCTCCGCCAGCTTGCCCAGAGCAACCTGAAGGATCTCATCGAGGTCTGCGGATTGGTTGAGCGCTTCGGCGATCGTTTTCAGGATCGAAAGCTCATAGTTCCGGCGCGAGAGGGTTTCATTCTCTTTCGTCATGGCTGAACTCACCTGGTTTCCAATTCTACTTTGATTTCCAATCGGTGAAAAAAAAGGTAGAATGTGCGGGTTTGCCCATGGCAGCCACACCGACAAAAACCTCCTCGCGAAGCCTGTACCGATCCAAACTCTACCTGCTACTGGCCCCGTTTCTGCTCGGGAGCCTGGTGCTGACGGTGATCCCCGCCCTTGCAACAGCAATGGTTGCCTTCATGGATTACAACACCGTCGGCCCCCCCGAGTGGGTCGGGTTCGAGAACTTCGGCCGGCTGCTGCGCTCCGATTACGTCCGGATTTCTCTGTGGAACACGCTCATATTTGTCGCCCTGGCGGTCCCGCTGCGACTGCTGGCCGCGCTGGGCCTGGCGCTTTTGCTGCACCGGCGCGGGCCGCTCTTCGGCCTGTACCGGGCCGCGGTCTATCTGCCAACGATCATCCCGGAGGTGGCATATGCCCTGGTCTGGCTGTGGGTGTTCAACCCGATGTTCGGCCCCTTGAACGCTGCCCTGAACTGGCTGGGCCTGGAGGGGCCAGCATGGCTCGCAGAGCCGGCCACCGCCCGGCTGGCGATCGTCATCATGCTCTCGTTCCAGATCGGGGAAGGCTTCATTGTCCTTCTGGCCGGCCTGCAAAGCATTCCCCGATCATTTTTTGAAGCAGCGCGTGTGGATGGGGCTTCAGCCTGGCAGGCCTTTACCCGCATCACCTTCCCGATGATCGCCCCCTGGCTGATGCTGCTTACGTTCCGCGACCTGATCATGAGTCTGCAGAATACGTTCACGCCTTCTTTTGTGCTGACCTATGGGGGGCCTTTTTACGCCACGACGTTCGTCCCCTTGCTGCTGTACGAGGTCGCCTTTGACTTTTTCGATTTCGGGCTGGCTGCGGCGCTGCTTGTGCTGGTTTATCTGCTCATGGCGATTTTCGTGATGTCGATCCTGAACATCATGCAGGCGCGCGGCGTGGTGGAGGGCTGAGTTGGTCCGTCGCCTCCTGAGTTTCGTGCGCAGCTGCTCTGCATTGGGGGCCGCGGCCTTGTTTGTCCTGCCGCTCTACTTCGCCCTGGTCGCCTCCTTTGGGGAGTCGGGCTCGCCCCCCAGCGGGACGGTTCAGTGGTGGCCTGCCGAATTTCATTGGGAAAACTACGCCCGGATATTCCAGGTGGTCCCTCTTTGGAAATACACCCTCAACTCCCTGATCGTTGTGGCCTGGGCGGTGCCGCTGACCGTCCTGACCTCCTCCCTGGCCGGCTTTGCG
>JBFKII010000082.1:0-14145 GCA_041632295.1 Anaerolineales bacterium
AACTGGAGCGATTATAGCGTGGGGCAAGGGCCAATGCAAGGTTTTGGCGCCCTAGTTGGCCGAATTTTTAACGAATTATTGATAAAAATGCGCCGTGTCAGCCTTTGGGAACGGATTTAATCGGAACCACCCCTTTTCCGAAGATAAATGATCCAGAGGGGTCCCCGGCCTGCTTCCAACCCTGGGTGCTCACCCGCCGCCAGACCCCTGGAGCTCCTCCAGCATGGCGCGGGCGTTCTCTACCAGATCCGGACGTAAGAAATCGGCCAGATCGATCGCGCCGTTCAAGTCGCGGATCGCGGCCTGCCGGGAGGATTCATCGCCGTTTTCAACGATGATCTTCAACGCCAGGCCGCGGTAATACAGCACATGGGCGGTCTGTGGGTCGATTTGGGCCAGGGGCAAGGTGTCCGACAGCTGCACGTAGGCATCCCCCGGCTGGTTGGTGTTCAGCAGGGCGACACCCAGGGCCAGCATGATGTCGAAATCATTTCGTTTCAGCCGGTTTGCCTTGTTGAACTCGTCCAGGGCCAGTTCGGGGTCGCCCATTTCCAGGTACACCATCCCCAGCCCGAGATGAAACAAGGGATCCTCGAAACCCTGGGCCTGCAAGGATTCATAAATCTGCAGGGCGCGCTCCGAATTGCCGGCCATCGTCAGGGCCTGGCCTTTTTGAAATTGGGCTTCAAAGTCATCCGGGTGGTAGCGCGTGTATACGTCCAGCCATTCCACGGCTTCATTGAAATTGCCCTGTAGGTAATGGATCTGGCCCAGAAGCAGATATGTCGGGAGATGGGTGAAATCGCCTTCGTGGGCGGACCGGGCAAAACCCAGTGCATCGGAAAGCAGATTCTGTGCCAGGGCGATCCGGGCACGATGGTACGGGATCAACGGGGATTCGGGCAGGATGCCCTGGGCGGTGTTCAGATCGGCCTGCGCCCCGGTGAAATCCTGGGTGGCGTAGGCATAAGCAGCCCTTTCGATGTAAACCAGGCCGTAATCACTGGCATATGTGACCGCATTGCGGAAATCGGGGCCGACGTCCGCTTCCGGATCCTGCCCCAGACGTGCGAGTGCCCTTCCCAGATGGGCCGGTCCAAAAGTCATGTCCAGGGCCAGGGCCTGGTCGAAGGCCTGCTGCGCTTTTTCATAATCTTCGAGTTTCAGGTAGGCATAGCCCTGGTAGTAATAGGCATCCACCGCATCCGGCTCGGCCTGGATGGTCTGGGACATGAACTCAGCGACCGCGGTCCAGTCCTCCCGGCCCATGGCGCGCATGCCGAGGCGGAAAGCCTCCGTAGAAGGATGTTCTGTGTTGACATACAGCGGAGTGGGGGTGTACGTCGCATCCAGCAGGAACGCCAGTGGGGTGGGGTTCGCCGGGGTAGGGGTTGGGGTCCGGAAGATCGGGGTTTCAGTCGGGGTCGGGGTCAGGGTTGGCGTCAGGGTGATGACATCCCCGATCGCTCGGGCTGTGGAAACAAAGTCGGGCGTGGGCGGCGGCGGGACCAGGCGGCGTGCCCCGTAGAAACCAAGAAGGATGGCGCCGATGACGAAAATGCCGGCGAACAGGTAAACCAGCCTGCGCAGTGTGGGGTTTTCCATGACGGCCCGCAACCCGGTGGGGCGATCGATCTCCAGCTGGTTGGCTTGCCAGGCCTGCCGTCGTTGGGCGGCCACAGGCTTGACCTCGCCCGGTTTTGGTTTCAACTCCCCCATCATGATCAGACCACGGCGAGCGATGCGGTTGTCTGGGTCCAACCTCAGCAGGTTCTTGAGGCAAAAAATCTGTTCCTGGCGGGTTTCGACAACCGCGCTCATCCAGAGCCAGTGTTCGGGATTGTCCTTGTCGATCCGCAACAGCCTGGTTAGCAGGTCGCGCGCCCTGGTCTTGTCCCCCTCCCGGGCTGCTTTAATCGCCTCCTGAAGCATGACTTCATCGGTCGGCATAATTTTCAGTTTAGCATAGCCGAATGGGCTGAGCAAGAAACTTTGGGGCAGTTATAATGCGCGCATGCCTTCATGGATTGGCGGGGCGGAGGCTCGAAACGGGCATGCCGGCAGCTCCTCAAAGGCTCGTAGGAAAATCCGCTTTGGGGACGAGGCCGGTCTGGCCGTCCTGCTGGTGGTCGGGATCCTTTGGCTGGCGGGATGCAGCCCCGGTCCTACCAGGACGCCCGGTCCGCCGCCTGCCCCAACCCGGATCCCACTGGTCGCTTTCGCCAGCGCCACACCGACGCCCGGTGACGGGGCCACCCCTACCCGCCAGATCTCCCCTACGCCGCCGCCCTCCGCCACCCCGACGCCTTTCCGGTATCAAATCGTCGAGGGGGATACGCTGATCGGTATCGCTTTCCGCTTTGGCATTGAAACCCAGGCGCTGCTGGCGGCCAATCCGGGGATCGATCCCCAGTTTTTGACCATCGGCGATTCGCTCGTCATCCCGCTCGAGCCTTCGCAGGCGGAGGCCGGTGGGGTCCCGACGCCGGCTCCAGGCGCGATACTATCGAACACCCCCGACTGCTATCCCTCCACTGACGGCGGCCTGTGGTGTTTGCTGGCTGTGGAGAACCAGGGGAACGAGCCCCTGGAAAATTTGGTGGCGATCATCTCAATTTACGATTCCGCCCAGGTGCTGCTGGACAGCCGGCCGGCGCTGGCGGCGTTGAACCTTCTGCCGCCCGGGGAACGCCTGCCGTTACTGGCCTGGTTCCCACCACCTGCAGCCGGATTTGACCTGGCGACTGCAGCCCTGCAATCCGCACTACCGGTTCCCGCAGATGATGCCCGCTACCTGCCCGGCGGGTTGGTTTTCGAAACCGAACTGGATGGCGGGCGTGCCCTGGTGCGCGGAAACTTTACCCTACAAGGAGACCAGCCCGCCTCCCGGATCTGGATTTCGGTTGCTGCATTTGACATCCAGGGATCGCTGATCGGAGTCCGGCGATTGGAATTGGAGGGGGAATTCCTTCCGGGCGCGGCCCAGCCCTTCGAGGTCGAGGTTTTTTCGTTGGGAGGGGAGATCGGTTCGGTGGAGGTGCTCTCCGAAGCGCGCCCTTAGCTCCCGACCAGCATCAGGGGAACCGGGGTGAACACCAGGAAGAAGATGACCACGCCCATCCAGGCGATTGTGCGCCTGCGGCTGTCCAGCCGGGTGATCTGGTCCAGGGGCTCGGCAAAAGTGCGTCCCATGAAAGAAATCAGGATGGCGAACAGCCACCAGCCCTGCCAGGAAAAACCGAGAACCACCATCAGGCCGAGGATAAACGGCATCAAGCGCCGGGCTTTCCTTCCGAGGAGCACGTAGATGATATGGCCTCCGTCCAGCTGTCCGGCCGGAATCAAGTTCAGCGCCGTGATCAGGAGCCCTCCCCAGCCCGCCAGCGCAACGGGATGGATGGTGACATCCAGCCCTCCCAGCGGGAACGGCGCGCCGGTGAAAAAGTAGCGCAGCCAATACAGGAAGGGATCCATCCCGCCGTAGTCCAGGGGGGAAGGCAGCCATTGGCCGAACACAGCGAATTTCGCCAGCAGGTACAGAATGGAATTCCCTTCCATCAGAAGCTGCCCTTGCGGGAAGGAAAGCGGGAGATTGTTTAATTCCGAAAGGCTCAGGCCAAGGATCAGGACCGGAATGGCTACGGCCAGGCCGGCAAGCGGCCCGGCGATCCCGATATCGTGCAAGATGCGCTTGTTTTTTGGGGCGCCGCGCAGCTGGATAAAAGCGCCCAGCGTCCCGAACGGTTGGACCGGCAAAGGTAAAAAATATGGCAGGGTCACCGGGGTTTTATGGATGCGCCCGGCGATGTAGTGGCCGAACTCATGGGCCAGCAATATCGCCATCAGGCTGAGCGCGAAAGGCAGCCCGGCGCCTAGGTTTCCAAAAAGATCTTGGAAATATTCCGTCAGGTTGGTCGCGTCCCCGGTGTACACGTTCATGGCCCCGACCAGGGTAATGCTGACCAGCGTCAGCAGGAAGAGGATCAGGTTGGTAACCGGATTTGAGGGGCGCGGCCGGTTGACGCCTTTCAACAGGATGATGGCATGTTGGCCTTCTTCTTCCCGGAACAGCGGGGTCAGTTCACGCGGCAGGCATTCCTTTTCCAGAAGGTCATAGGCGGAAATGGAGTCCTGGGTCAGGCGTCCCAAGTAGCGGACCAAAAAGATCTGGTTGGACTCCCCCCATTGCGTGTCCTGGATATCAAAAACCCGCGCCACGATCGAACTGATCGGGTCGCTGATCAGCATGATCACATCCCTGCCGTCTTCGGACCGCAGGATAGGGGAGAGCTTGTCGATTTTGAACGCCTGGGTCAGCCGGTTCCGGGCGTCCGTCTGGTCGGTGGTCAGCCTGCCGCGGAACCGGACCACATAGTCTCTTTTCGGATCGCCCCAGGTCAGATCCTCAATCTCCATCACCTGGGAAACGATATTGGCGTAATTGGCGTTGGTGTTTTCGTCCATAGCAATTTTGCGGGTCGCTCGGGTTTTGAATCGCCATTTCAGGGGGCCACGCACGGCCTACAGCCGGCCCTGTTATCCGCCTGGGCGAGGGTGCCCTTGCCATCGCAAGGGCAGTCAGGCGGGAGTGGATGGGAGTCGAACCCACCGCGGCCTGCAACGCAACCCGCCACCGGTTTTGAAGACCGGGGCACCCACCGGGGCACAACCACTCCCAAGACGCGGCATTATACCGTAGGATATCGGGGGCGGGCCGACCCAATCCAGTGCGCCGGTATGTGCCTGCTGCCCGGCCGGGAAACCCGGAGGGAGATCTGGAAACATGCCAAATTTAAAAATCGCACCGATTGGGGAGGTACATAAGATAGCGGTATCCCGTCTGGGAGGGGTACGGGAATTTTGACTTTACCGGGTCAGGGGAACAGGCGGCGGGCCTTGACCTCTGCAACGGCATCCTCACGGTACCGGTACAATTGAGCTGGCCTTCCTTCACCGCTGCGGTAGCGCGGCGTGGGCTCGATCACCCCGGCCTCCAGAATGCGCCGGCGAAAATTTCGTTTGTCCAGATTTTCCCCCAGAATGATCTCGTATGTGTTCTGCAGTTCGGTCAGCGTGAACTCCGCGGGCAGAAGTTCGAACCCAACGGCACTGTATTCAAGCTTGTAGCGCAGCCTGCGCAGGGCGTACGTGATGATCTCCGCATGGTCAAAGGCAAGATCCGGAAATTCCTCCGGATCCCACCAGGCGGCCTGATCGGCGTCACTGCCGCCTTCCAGCCGGACGTGGGCGTCGGACGGGATCAGGGCAAAATAAGCGACAGTGATCACCCGGCCGCGCGGGTCACGGTCCGGCCTGCCGTACGTGTACAATTGCTCCAGGTAAGCCTGGGAAAGCCCGGTCTCCTCTTGCAATTCCCGCATCGCAGCCTCTTCCAGGGATTCTTCCATGTTGACGAACCCACCGGGAAGCGCCCATGAGCCACGGAAAGGTTCTCTGCCTCGCCGGACAAGCAAAACCTGCAGGCCGTTGTTCCGGACCGTAAAAACCACAATATCAACCGAGACCTGTGGGCGAGGGTATTCATAAGTGAACGGGGACATCCTTGCCTTCCCAAGATTTCCAGGTTTGTCATAGAATTGTACCGCCGAAAGCATGCGCGTTCCCCGATCCCGGCGGGTGGCAGGATCGGGAGCCCAGGCTCGCACTGGAATGGTGGTGACGATGGTCCTTCGAAAACAACAACTCTTGTTTTTTATTCCACTGGCGCTGGCGGTGTTCGCATGCGTGAACACCCCGCCTTCCGATCCGCCGACGATCGCATTTCCCACCCCAGACCTGACTGCCACGGCCGCTTTGGAGAACATCGTTCTTGTAACAGCCACCGACCTGCCCCTGCCGACACCGCTGCCTCCCACCAGCACCCCGGATCTGGGCCCGCCCACGGCGCCACCGGAACCCTCCCCGACAGGGCTGGTACGGCAGGGCGGCCAATTCACTGCATTTTTTCTGCCCCAACCACCCACCCTGGACGGAAATCTGGACGACTGGACCCTGGCACCCCTGAACGTAAACAACGTGGTTTACGGCGCTGGCAATTTCAGCGGCCCCGACGATATCTCCGCCACCGTGATGATCGGATGGAACGAAACTTACCTTTTCCTCGGCCTGCGTGTTCGCGATAACCTGTATGTCCAAAATGCGACCGGCAACCAGATTTTCCGTGGGGACAGCTTCGAGGTCCTGCTGGATACCTCCCTGGCGGCAGATTTTCAGGATAACAGGCTCGGGCCGGACGATTTTCAACTCGGTATGACTCTTGGAAGCAGCCCCGATTCGGGCCAGCCGCGCAACTACCTGTGGTATCCCCAGGCTATCGAAGGGTCGCGCGACCAGGTCATCTTGCTGGGGAACAGCACCTCGGAGGGATATCAGGCCGAGGTGGGCATTCCCTGGTCCATTTTTGACATTTCCCCCCAGGCTGCAACATATTTTGGCTTCGCATTTTCTGTTTCGGATAACGATGTGGCTGGAGATAACGTCCAGGAAGTGATGGTCTCCCTGGCCCCCACTCGGCGGCTGACCGATCCGACCACCTGGGGTACCCTGCTGCTGGCAGGCCCGTGATCATGCGCACTGGGTGCCGATTTCAGGGTCTTGAAACCGGCTGGGACAGGGATCGAATCCCGGACGGATGCAGCATGGTCGGGTTTTCGATCCACGCTTTGTGCTTCCAATGGATCAGGAGCGAAACGTGACATCGACGCAGCAGCCTATGGCACAACATCAGGTGACCCTGGAGCGAGGCCTGAAGCTGTTTGATGTGACGATGATCGGGGTCGGTGCGATGATCGGTGCGGGCATCTTCGGGCTGACCGGCATCGCAGCCGGGGAAGCCGGACCGGTCGGCCTGCTCCTGGCATTCTTTCTAAATGGCGTAGTGACCAGCATGACCGGTCTGTCGTATGCTGAATTGGGGGCCGCCATCCCGAACGCCGGCGGTGGGTACCTGTGGGTGCGCGAAGGCATGTCCCGCTTCTGGGGGTTCTTTGCCGGGTGGATATCCTGGTTCAGCCATTCCATCGCCTGCAGCCTGTACGCAGTGCTGTTCGGGACGTTTTTCGTCGAACTGCTGCACCTGGCCGGAGTCGAACACGTCCTGTTTTTCAGCCTGGATGACTCGATCGCCTTTTGGGGGCTGACCCACATCCAGGTCACCGAGAAACTGGTTGCTTTTGTCATCGTAATCCTGTTTTTGTACATCAATTTCCGCGGCGCTTCGGAGACAGGCACAATCGGCAATATCATCACGATCTTTAAGATCATCGTACTCGGTACACTCGTGGTTTTCGGGCTGATGGCCCTGAGCAATCTGCCAAACTGGCAAGACGAGTTTCTGGCCAACCCCAGCCCCCTGCCGCACGGGATCTGGGGGGTCTTCGCGGCCATGGGCCTGATTTTTGTCGCTTTTGAAGGCTATGAGATCATCGCCCAGTCCGGAGAGGAACTGGTCGATCCGAAGCGCAACCTCCCCCGGGCGATTTTTATCTCGATCGGTATCGTGGTTTTCATTTATTTGATGGTGGCCTTCGTTTCGATTGGAGCGCTGGAAAACGACGCAGGAGTGCCGAACTGGGTGTTCCTCGGCGAGAATGGGGAGCGGGCGATGATCCGGACGGCGGAAAGGATCATGCCTTACGGCGCGCTGGTGATGATCGTTGGCGGCCTGGCGTCGACCACCTCGGCATTGAATGCCACAGTGTACTCCAGTTCGCGCGTATCTTTTGCGATGGGGCGTGGAGGGGATTTGCCGCAGGCGTTGGGTTTGATCCACCGGTTGAGGCGGACTCCGCACATCGCCATCATTTTTAGCGGTGTGCTGATCGTATCATTTGCGGTGATGCTGCCGATCGCAGATGTGGCCGGTGGCGCCTCTCTGACCTTCCTGGTTTTGTTCCTGCTGGTCAACCTGTCGCTGATCCAGCTGCGGAGGAACCGGCCGGACCTGGACCGCTCGTTCAAAGTCCCCCTGGTCCCGCTGATTCCGTACGCGACGATCGGCATTCAACTGCTCCTTTCGGTCCATCTGTTCAGCGTCAGCCCGATCGCCTGGTACGTGACGATCGGCTGGACGCTCTTCGGGATCTGGGTCTATACGAACCTTGGCGGCCGCGAGGAAGCGGCCCAGGACGCGGACACCATTTTGCTGGAAGAGACGATCGCTGAAAAACGGTATTCCGTGTTGCTGCCGGTTGCCAACGCTCCAGATGCCCGCCAGCTGACCCGCCTGGCCGCCATGTTCGCCCGTCCGTACGATGGAGAGGTTTTTGCGCTGCACGTGATCCGGGTGCCGCGACCGATGGAGCTGGGCTCTGGGCGCGCTTTTTTGAAAATGGGACGCCCGATTCTGGAGGAAGCGGTCGAGATCGGCCAGGAGTTTGAGGTCCCTGTGCGCACCCAGCTGCGCCTGGGGCGGAAGCTGTCCAGTTCGGTGTTCAGCGCAGCGACGGAACGCAATACCGACCTGATCCTGCTGAAATGGACTGGCTTTACGAACACCCCGGGCTTCTCGTTCGGGCGGACGATCGATTTGCTCTCGTCCAACCCGCCGTGCGATATGGCGATCGTCCGGCTCGTGCGGGGGGCGGTGATGCCGAAGCGGATCCTTGTCCCGATCGCCGGCGGAGCCAATTCCGGCCGTGCGCTCGAAATGGCAGCCTCGCAGGCCCAATTCGTATCGCGTCAAACGGGGGAGCCGGCCGAGGTGGTCGCGCTGCACTTGATCCGCGACGAGATGTCAGAAGCGGACATTGCGGCGCGCGCCAGCGCCCTGGATGAGGAATTCTCCCTCAGCCCGCGTGGGATTAATCTGGAAGTCGTTCGCAGCGAGCGGGAGGACCTGGCGGAAGAGATCGTCGCCCAGGCCGAGGGTTTCGATCAGATCATTATCGGCGCATCGGAGGAGGGCCTGCTGGACCAGCGTTTATTCGGATCGGTGCCCCAGCGGGTGGCGGAGAACACCCAGGTCAACCTGGTGATGGTCAAGCGTTACGACCCGATCAAACACGGGATTCTCTCCCGCTGGTTTAAGATCGGCAAGCGTCAAAAAACCCCGCCAAAAACCGCTTCCCGGCAGGGCGGGTAATACCCAGTCACTGTTTGGGGTAAACTCAGAACAACGCCGAGGCCAGTTCGGAACGGTACTGCCGGGTCAGCCGGTTTTCGTCCCCCAGAATTTCCAGCAGGGCCACAAACACCTTGCGCGCCTGCCCATTCCGAAAATTTTTATCCGAACGGATCACGTCCAGGAGGCCGTCCAGGGCGGCGGGGATATTGCCCCGCCGGAAGATTGCCAGGGCCCGTTGGAATGTGGCCTCGCTCACGCCCTCTCCCACCGTTTCTTCGGATTCGATCAGCGCCTCGCAAAGCGGTTTCAGCACCTGGGCCTTGGAAAACTCTTTGCTGGCAGGGAAAGTTTCCAGGATTTGGAGCGCTTCTGCAGCCTGGCTGCGCGCCAGCAGCGATTTGACCAGCCCCAGGAGCGCGGCGCTGTCTTCGGGCTCCACGGAAAGCGCTTTGCGGAAGTTCACTTCCGCTTCCTGCCAGCGGTTTTCCTTTAAGTAGCTCTGGCCGCGCAGGAGGGTCAGGTCACCCGGCCCGGGGGCCAGGTCGCGCAGAAACTTTTTCAAATTTGGCTCGGGGATCACCCCGTTGAACTCGGAGATCACCTGCCCACCGCGGAAACCCTTCACCGCCGGGATGCTGCGGACGTCGTAGCGCATGGACAGGTTCGGATTGTCATCGACGTCCACTTTCGCCAGCCGGAAACGGCCGTCCGCTTCCCGGGCCAGCCGCTCGAGGAGCGGACCCAGCGTCCGGCACGGGCCGCACCAGGCAGCCCAAAAATCCACCACGACGGGGGTCTTCTGGGAATATTGAATGACCTCGTATTGAAAGTCGGCTTCACCGACGTCGATAATGTATTCAGTTTCCATGCCTGAGATGCCTCGCTTGACTTTATTCTAACAAAGTGCCCTTAGAAAAACATAAAGATCACAGGCCGAGTTTGTAAAGTCTACATTGACTGGGCGGTATCGGCATGCTATCATCCGTTTAAGCGCATAGGCGTTCCATTCGGCCAAAAACATCGCTACTTCATCACTTACAAAGAGAATGGCCATCCCCCTGTGGGAAGGGGGATTTAGCAGGTTCGGGACCTTGCGCCAGGAACCGGGTCCCGGTTCCGATTGCTAGACCGGACTTATTCACGGACTTATCGAGGAATTATCCATGAGCACAGATTTTGTTTTTCGTATTATTGGCATGATCGTGTTTTCGGGAGCGGGGGTCTTTTACGGTGGTTTCCTCGGGGATCTGACAGGCGGCTCCAGGGAGTTGTATGCCCTGATCATGGGCCTGGTCGGCGCCCTGATCGGGTTGGTCCTCACACCCTTTATCACCATCCGCCCGATGCGCATGCTGCAATCCAAACTTGGACGCACCAGTTCGGATGCGCTGTTTGCCAGCCTGCTGGGGATGATTCTCGGCCTCGTCGTCGCGGCGCTGCTCTCATATCCCCTCAGCCTGCTGCCATCCCCTTTCGGCCAGATCATGCCCTTTATTGGCGTGATCCTTTGCGCGTACCTTGGGGTTGTGCTGTTTTCATCCCGGAGGGATGAAGTCGCGAGCATGTTCTCATTTTTACGGCCCGGGCAAAAGGAAAAAGAGGTCGAGGAGCCGGAAGAAGCCGGTTACTACAACCAATCGGTTCTGCTGGACACCAGTGTGATCATCGATGGGCGCATCGAAGACATCGCAAAGACCGGTTTTCTGCCGCGCACAATCCTGATCCCCCGCTTCGTGCTCAATGAACTGCAGCACATCGCCGACTCCGCCGATGCGCTGCGGCGCCAGCGGGGGCGTCGGGGCATGGATGTGCTTTCCAACCTGCAGAAGGAAGATGCAGTGCACGTCGATATCAGCGACCTGGATGTGGAAGAGGTCAGCGCGGTCGATGAAAAACTGATTTTGCTTGCCAAGCAGCTGAAATGTCCGGTGATCACAAACGATTACAACATGAACCGGGTTGCCGATCTTCAGGGCGTGAAGATCCTCAACATCAATGAGCTTGCGAATGCGGTCAAAGCGGTATTTCTGCCAGGGGAGTTCCTTTCGGTGGAAGTGATCCAGGAGGGGAAGGAATACGGCCAGGGTGTGGGGTACCTGGATGACGGTACGATGATCGTGGTGGAAAACGGGAGCGATTATTTAGGGCAGAATATCGACACGATCGTGACCAAGGTCCTGCAAACCGCGGCCGGACGCATGATATTCTCCCGCCCTGCGAACCACTGAAGCCTTCTCTCACGGGAAACGGAAACAAAATGACTTTACGCGTATACAACACGCTGACCCGCCGCAAAGAGGACTTTGAGACGGTCGAGCCTGGCGTGGTCCGTATGTATGTCTGTGGCCCGACCGTTTATGACGAGGCGCATGTCGGGCATGCCATGTCGGTGGTGGTATTTGACATCATTCGCCGCTATCTCGAATTCCTTGGGTACGAAGTGCAGCATGTGATGAACTACACGGACGTGGATGACAAAATCATCCGGCGGGCGCAGGAGATCGGGGCCGATCCGTTCGAACTGGCGGAGAAATATATCATCGAGTTTCAGTCTCATCTGGAGGAGTTGAACGTCCTGCCCCCGAAGGCCTGCCCGCGCGCCACCCAGGAGATCGCCAATATCATCCGGATGGATCAGGAATTGATCGAAAAAGGCTTTGCCTACGAAGTGGACGGCGATGTGTATTTTCGCGTGCGCATGGATGAGGATTACGGTCGACTCTCCGGAAGGCGCCTGGATGAGCTGCAGGCCGGAGCCCGGGTGGAAGTGGACGAACGAAAAGAAACCCCGATGGACTTTGCCATCTGGAAAGGCGCAAAGCCGGGCGAGCCCGCCTGGGACAGTCCCTGGGGCAAAGGTCGCCCCGGCTGGCACATCGAGTGCTCCGCGATGAGCATGGGCCATCTGGGAGAGCAGATTGATATCCATGGCGGCGGGAACGACCTGATTTTTCCGCACCATGAAAATGAAATCGCCCAGACCGAGAGCCTGACCGGCAAGCCTTTCGCCCGATTCTGGGTGCACAACGGGATGTTGCAGCTGGAAGGGGAGAAAATGTCTAAATCCCTGGGCAACCTGGTCACGGTGCGTGAATTTCTGGCCCGGCACGATCCGGACACGTTCCGCCTGATTGTCCTGAACGCCAGCTATCGCAGTCCCCTTCGCTTCACCCCGGAGGTGATCGAACAGGCGGAAAAAGGGCTGGCCCGTCTGCTGGGGGCATTGAAACCGGCGGTTGGTGAGCAAGAAAGCGCGGACCTGCAGGAACCCCTGGAAGCCCAGGTTTTGGCCACCAGGGACGGATTCCTGGCCGCGATGGACGATGATTTCAACACTGCCGGCGCTCTCGGAAACCTTTTTGACCTGGTACGGGCTATCAACCAGGCCCGGGACGGTAGTGCCAGCTCCGCGATCCTGGCCCGCGGGCAAAAAACCCTGCGGGAGCTGGCCGGATTACTTGGGCTGCGCCTGGCGAAAAAAGATTCAGGGCCAGGGGGCGCGGCACCCTTCATCGATCTGCTGCTCGAGGTGCGAAGCGATTTGCGCAACCGGAAGTTGTGGGAACTTTCGGACCGCATTCGCGATCGGCTGAGCGAGTTGGGGATCGCCATCGAAGATTCAAAAGACGGCTCGAGCTGGCGCGCTGAATAATGCGTGAGTGGATTGTCGGCCGCAATCCGGTCTGGGAATTGCTGGCTGCCGGCCGGCGACAGGTCTTTGAAATGCGGATCGCGCAGGGGGTACGTGAAACAGAGATCCTCGACCGGATCCGCGCAAAGGCCCAGGAGCGCAAGATTTTGCTTTCATATCCCCCTCGGGAAGAACTGGACACGCTTGGGGATTCTCACCAGGGGGTGGCCCTGCAGGCCGGGGCGTATCCATACGTCCAGGCGGCGGACCTATTACGGTATCCGGGGGCGGGCGGAGATCCGCCTTTCTTTCTGGCACTGGATACATTGCAAGACCCCCAGAACCTGGGCTCTCTGCTGCGAACTGCGGAGGCGGTCGGAGTGCACGGCGTGCTGATCCCCTCCAAACGGGCGGCGCAGGTTACGCCTGCGGTGGTCCGCGCCTCTTCCGGCGCCAGCGAACATCTGCGGATCGCCCGGTCGAACCTGGCAGCCGGCCTTGGTGCGCTCAAAAAGGCCGGTGTTTTTTTTTTACGGGCTGGCGCAGGGGGAAGGGGCGATACCGCTGTCTCAGGCCCGGCTGGACGGCCCAATCGGCCTGGTGGTCGGCAACGAAAGCCAGGGGCTGCGTCGCCTGGTTCGGGAGACATGCGATCTTTTGGTCGAGATCCCTATGCACGGGAATGTCGGATCGCTGAACGCGGCGGTGGCCGGTTCCGTGGCCCTTTACGCAATTTTGAAGGCCCGAAATCCGGGGGGGTGAACGGCCCGACCGGTAAGTATTGACGCCGTTATGCAAACCTGATAGACTTCCGCCCGCTCATTGTGCAAGATTTCCCAATCGGGCCATACCTTGCCGTGGGTGTGCGGCTTTGGTATAATGCGCTCCGCTCTTTTAAAGTACCTATATTGCCGACGTAGCTCAACTCGGCAGAGCGACCGCCTTGTAAGCGGTAGGTTACGGGTTCAAGTCCCGTCGTCGGCTTACTTGGCAGTATTCTGTGCTGGGAAGTCAAAGTTTGCGATACCCGAACGGGCGGATACCCAAGTGGCCAAAGGGGGCTGACTGTAAATCAGCTGTCGTACGACTTCGGCGGTTCGAATCCGTCTCCGCCCACTGCATCCCTCACTGTCGGCAAATTTTTCGAAAGCCCTCATAGCTCAGGTGGTAGAGCACACCCTTGGTAAGGGTGAGGTCATGGGTTCAAGTCCCATTGAGGGCTCTCGTTATGTCGGTTTGTGGTGCCCTGGCAGGCGGCACATCAACCGGAAGAAAACGCCTGCCCACTGACAATAAAAAAATAAGGAAATTTTCAACAACAGGAGAAAGAAGCATGGCGAAGGAAAAGTTTCAAAGGACGAAGCCGCATCTGAACGTGGGGACGATGGGGCACATCGACCACGGCAAGACGACGCTGACGGCCGCCATC
>JBFKII010000083.1:0-14034 GCA_041632295.1 Anaerolineales bacterium
CTGCACCGCATGCGGCGCCTGTATTGACATCTGCCCGGTCGGCAACGAGCCGATGCGCGATATCCTCGACATCCGCCGCGCTCTCGTGCTGATGGAAAACGAGTTCCCCGCCCAGCTCCAGAACGCCTACCGTGGCATGGAGCGCAATGTTAATCCCTGGAACGTCTCCCCGGCGGAACGGATGAAGTGGGCGGAAGGGCTGGAGGTTCCCACTATCGAGGAGAACCCCGAAGCCGAAATTCTCTGGTGGGTGGGTTGTGCCGCGGCCACGGACGTGCGCTCACAGAAAACCGCCCAGGCGTTCGCCCAAATTTTGAACGCCGCCGGGGTCAATTATGCCGTGCTGGGGCAGGGAGAGCAGTGCACCGGAGACAGCGCCCGGCGTTCAGGCGCCGAGCACATCTTCTTCGAGCTGGCCCTGGCAAACGTGGAGATGTTGAATGAGGTCACCGCGGAAGGCGGCCCGAGGCGGATCGTGGCGGCCTGTCCGCACTGCCTGCACACCTTGCTCAATGAGTACCCGGCGTATGGAGGCCACTACGAGGTGATCCACCACACACAACTGATCAACGAACTGGTCGGTGCGGGCAGGCTCAAGCTGGATGCGGCCGCAATGCTCGAAAAAGTCACGTTTCATGACCCCTGCTACCTGGGCCGCCAGAACGGGATCATCGACGCACCGCGCACTTCCCTGGACCGGTTGGGGCTGCAGCGGGTGGAAATGGCAGCACACGGCGCAAAGTCCTTCTGCTGCGGGGCCGGCGGGGGCCAGATGTGGAAAGAGGAAGAGGAAGGCGATACCTCCGTCAACCACACCCGCTTCGAGCAGGCCAGGGCGACCGGTGCCTCGACGCTGGCGGTCGGTTGCCCGTTTTGCATGACGATGCTCAACGATGCGGCCACCGAAGCCGGAAGCGATATGCAGGTCAAAGACGTGGCCGAACTGGTCGCCGAATCGCTCTCCGGTTAGTCCCGGCGGCCCCGACATCGCAATTATTTCGTAATATCTGCCTGGTACAGTGAGGCTGTACATTCTGGCTGTTGCCGGAATCCTGTTCGCGAATAGATTGCGAGGCAAAGATGGATCGCATAAAGTTTCCCCTCCCCTTGATCACAGCGCTATTTCTGGTTTTGCCGTGGATCGCCCTGAACTATCTGGCAGATCAATTATCGGCGGCCCCTTTTCTGCCGTTTTCGTTGTTCAACTGGATGACCCCGCTGATTCCCGGGCCGCTGATCACGTTCGGCATCGATGCCATGATCGACACGCTCCTGTTTTTGCGGATCGACGTGGCGAACTCTGCCAAAGCGGCCGAGCAGGGACTGGCCGTGCTTGCATTTGTCGTCCTTGGGACCGGGGTGGGATGGCCCATCATCCAGTCTTTCACCGGGCGCCGGAAAGTTATCGGTTGGCTGATTGGGATTGCGTTCTCCGCCTTCCTGATGGCGATCACCTGGCCGTGGGAGAATCCCTTGCTGGCCGCCGCAGTCCTGGGTTTGCTCCTCCTGGCCTGGCTTTTGAGTGCCTGGCTGGCAGGAAAGAAGATCGGCGCGATTTCGGAACTTCCTGAAAAAACGGAGGCCGATTCGCAGGAGATTTCCGGCATGGAAGGGCGCGCCTCTGTTCGCCAGGTCAGCAGGCGCCAGTTCCTGCTCTCACTGGGCGCAGGCACTGCCTCGGTGACGGTGATCGGAGCGGGTTTAGGGCTGATCCTGGCCGGGCGCGGCCGCAGAGATACGGCCTCCGGGGGAACATCGGAATTGAGCCGCAACCTGCCGAACGCGGATGACCCGGTGTCACCGGCTCCCGGCACCCGCCGGGAGTACACGCCGGTTGAGGACCATTACAAAGTTTTCCTGCAGCTCGAACCGATGGAGATCGACGGCGCCACCTGGATGCTGCCGTTGGTCGGATTGGTCGATACGCCATTGATGCTGACCGTTGACGACCTTTACAACCGCTTCGAGTCCTTTGAACAGTACGTCACGCTTTCCTGCATTTCTGGCAGGGTCGGTACCACGCTGATCAGCACCACCAAATGGACCGGCATCTCGATGCAGGATGTTCTGGATGCAGCGGGTGTCCAGCCGGAGGCCCGTTACCTTTACATCGAATCCGCCGACGGTTTTTATGAATCGGTCCCGCTGGAGCTGATCCGGTCTGACCGGCGCATTATGCTGTGCCACAGTTGGGATGACGCCCCGCTGCCCAGCGACCACGGGTTCCCCTGCCGTATCTGGATCCCCGACCGGTTTGGAATGAAGCAGCCCAAGTGGATTGTGCACATGGAGCTGACCGAAGAATACCGGCCCGGCTACTGGGTGGAGCGCAACTGGAGCGAGACAGCGCTGGTCAAAGCCACCTCGGTGATCGACACGATCGCGGTGGACGATGTCGGCATTGTCGACGGGGAGCAGGTCATCCCTGTCGGGGGTATCGCCTGGGCGGGTGACAGACAGATCTCCGGGGTCCAGGTGCGTGTGGATGGCGGGGAATGGCAGGATGCGCTGCTGCGCTCCCCGCTTTCGGAAACGACCTGGGTGATCTGGCGTTTTGATTGGCCCTTTCAAGAAGGAAACCACACGTTCGAGGTCCGCTGCTTAGAGGGCGACGGCACCGCTCAGATCGCTGAGGTCAACAGTGCACGACCGGACGGGGCCACAGGGATCCACTCCAGAGAGATCGATATTTGACAGCAATCACAGGGTGGTTGTCCACGCAGGTCGGAGGAAAGCTGCTGCCTGCCATGGTTCCCTTGCGCGCGCCTTCCCGAAGGCCGTTCTGGTAAAATTGGCCTGTGAGGAAAACGGACCGCCTAGACACGATGGTGCAGTTCCGGCGTGGTGCGCGCGGAGGGTAATATGGCAACTGCGGTGATCATGCCTGAATTGGGCGAATCGGTTGAGGAGGCGACCATCACAGCCTGGTTGAAATCCGAGGGGGACACGATCGAGGAATTTGAACCGCTCCTGGAAGTCAACACCGACAAAGTCGATACGGAGATCCCCAGCCCTGCCAGCGGCACGCTGCTGAAAATTCTAGCCGGGCCGGACCAGGTCGTGCAGGCCGGTTCCACACTGGCATGGATCGGGTCTCCAGGTGAGGAGGTCCCCGACAGGGACGGGGCGGCCGTGATGGTCCGGGAATCGGCACCGGCCGAAGCGGCTCCGGCCCTAGAAGAACCATCCATTCAACCCGCGCCCGCCCCGGAAGTTCCGGCAAATGCCGGGCGAGTTTCCTTGAAAATCCGTCCGGGAAGGCATGAGGGTATCGGCTACATTTCCCCGCTCGTCGCCCGCATGGCCAGCGAACACAACCTGGACCTCTCCCAGATAAAAGGCACCGGCGCGGAAGGCAGGATCACCAAGTTCGATGTGCAGGCTTATCTGGAAGCCAGGCCGGCTGCCGAACAGGCAAGGCCAGATCGGGTCCCTGCCCCACCGGCGGTTCCGGGCGAATTCGTAAAGCTGAGCCCGATCCGCCGTTCGATCGCGGACCACATGGTCATGAGCAAGCACACATCGCCGCATGTGACGACGGTGATGGAGGCGGACATGAGCAAAGTGGTGGCGCACCGTACGGAGCACAAGCCGGTTTTTGCCCGGGACGGCGCTAACCTGACATACACCGCGTATTTGATCTCCGCTATCGTCACGGCATTGAAGGCCCACCCCATGGTGAACGCCTCCTGGAGTGAGGACGGCATCCGGCTTCACCGGGAAATCAATGTCGGCATGGCGGTTGCAATGGAGCCGGAAGGGTTGATCGTGCCGGTGATCAAGCGGGCGGACACCCTGTCGCTCCTGGGCCTGGCACAAAAGGTGAACGATCTTGCCGAACGAGCCCGCTCGCGCAAACTCCTACCGGAGGAGGTGCGGGATGGCACCTTCACGCTCACCAACCACGGCACGTCCGGATCGCTGTTCGCCACGCCGATCATCAACCAGCCCCAATGCGGGATCCTGGGTGCCGGCATGCTGGAAAAGCGGGTTGTGGTGATCAACGATGCGATTGCCATTCGGCCGATGATCTACCTTTCGCTTACCTTCGACCACCGCATCCTGGACGGCGCGACCGCGGATTATTTCCTTGGAAAAGTGAAACAGACTTTGGAAAACTGGTCCTGAGAGTGAAAGCCGCCGGCGCTGGCCTGCCGGATGCCCTTCCGGACCAAAATGAAACAGGAGCTTCATGAGCAATTACAACGTGATCGTCATAGGGGCCGGCCCCGCCGGCTATGTCGCTGCAATCCGGGCTTCCCAGCTCGGCCTCAAGACCGCCATTGTGGACAAAGAATGGCTTGGTGGGGTTTGCTTGAATATCGGCTGCATCCCGTCCAAATCCCTGCTGAAAAACGCTGAAGTCGCCCATACGCTGCGTGAACGCGGCAAAGAATTCGGCTTCAGCATGGAGAACCTGGAACTGGATTTCAGCGTCGCCGTCAAACGCAGCCGCCAGGTTTCCAACCGGCTGGTCAAAGGGGTCGGTTTTCTGATGCGCAAGAACGAGATCGATGTCCACATGGGCGCTGCGACCTTGAAAGGGGGCGGCAAGGTGGAGGTGGCCGGGGAAGAAGGCGCCCAAACCCTGGAAGCGGAGCATATTGTGGTCGCAACGGGCGCCAGCGTGGCCGTTCCGCCGGTGTTCACCATCGATGGGGAGAAAGTCGTCACCTACCGGGAAGCGATCCTGCAGGAGCACCGGCCGGAAAAGGTGCTCATCATCGGGGCAGGTGCGATCGGCGTGGAATTTGCCACGGTCTGGAACGCATATGGAACCGAAGTCCACCTGGTCGAGATGCTCGACCGGCTGGTGCCGAACGAGGACGAAGAAGTCAGCAAAGAGCTGCTCAAGTCGTTTACGAAAAGCGGGATCAACTGCCTGCCCGGCCGCCGTGTGGACAGTCTGGATGTGGCGGAAGGCATGGTCCGGGCGACGGTCTCAGGCGGCGAGGAGCCCCAGGTCATCGAAGTGGACCAGGTCATGGTTGCCACGGGTTTCAAGCCCAACAGCCGCGGCCTTGGGTTGGAAGAGCTTGGCGTGGCGATCGAAGAAAACGGCAATATCGCGATCGACGAACGCATGGCGACTAACATCCCGGGGATTTGGGCGATCGGCGACGTGACCGGCAAATTAATGCTGGCCCATGTCGGATCAGCGCAGGCGATCATCTGCGCCGAAAACATCGCCGGGGTGGAAACTCACACGCTGAATTACGATATGATGCCGCGAGCGACCTACTGCAACCCGCAGATCGCTTCTTTCGGTTATACCGAAGCGCAGGCCCGCGAAATGGGCTATGAGTTAAAAATTGGTCGCTTCCCTTTTCAGCCCAACGGCAAGGCGCTGGGAATGGGCGATTACACCGGCTGGGTGAAAATACTGTCCGATGCCCGCTATGGGGAGATTTTGGGCGCCCACATGATCGGTCCGGAAGTGACGGAACTGCTTCCGGAATTGACCATCGCCCAGATGATGGAGCTGACTACCGCAGAAATTGCCCGCAACGTGCACGCCCACCCCAGCCTGAGTGAAGTGCTGATGGAGGCTGCGCATGCCGCGGAGGGCCACGCCATCCACATGTAGCGGTTTGAAAACTGCCGGCAGGCGGGAAAAAACCGTCATTTCACCCCCTGCCGGCTGGACCCGTTAGTACCTCTCGACCATTAAATCGGGTTTTTTAATACTATAATCCTTTCATGGATGAAATTTTGTCCGAGCTTTTTGCTTCGGCCAGGGATTCATTGCGCAAGGGCGATACAGATACGGCATTGGGTTTCCTGGACAGGATCCTGGAGCAGGATTTGACCCATGCCGGTGCATGGAAGCTGTTGCATCAGGAAATCGGGGGGGATTCCTCCTTGCAAGAATTCCAGATCGATTATGTAGGCAGTTATTACCCTGAAAAGCTGCACCTTTTCACATCGCCCGCCGCTGAGACGGTCGCGGAAACCCCCGAAGAAAGAGAACTGGAGCAGCCTGAACCCTCGAAAAGAAAAAAACCCAAGGATTCCCTGCGGCGGATCACCATTCCGCGGGACCGAAAGAAAGAAAAAAGCGACAGGCCACGCAAACCCCTGTTTCCGCGTCCGAAGACTGGCCCGGTTCCAAACCCGCGCCGGATCAAGACCGAACCGCGGGCAGATTCAGCGAAAGAGACGGAAGAAAAAACAGGCCCAGACTTTTTATCCCGACTTGCAGGCCGCACCCCGGATTTTCTCAAGCGCTTTATGCGGCGCTTTGGTCTGGGTCCGGGATTGCTCCAGTGGCCGAATCTTCGGGTTTTCAGACGTTCCGGGAAGAAGGAGCCGGCGGAAAAGCAGACCTTTGTCCGGGTTACCCCGCCCAAAGTTAGCGAACCCCCCCCGACTTTGGAAACGTCCCTGCTCAGCTCTGCCAAGAAGATCGAGAAAAAAAGCAAGGATACACAGGAAGATGGGGACAACGGGTCGATTTCCCTGCAGGGTGTCGGAAAAATTGGGACCATCAAAGTGCTTGTCGTGGACGACATGGCCCAGACCCGGCAGAGCCTGCAGAAGCTGCTGCTGCTCGAACCCAACGTGGACGTGGTCGGGCTGGCGCGAACCGGCAAACAGGCCGTCCAGCTGGCCGTTCAAAAAGAGCCGGATGTGGTCTTGATGGACATCAACATGCCGGATATGGACGGTCTGGAGGCCACTCGCCAGATCAAAGAGAAGCTGCCGCTGGCACAGGTTATCATGCTGACCGTGCAGGACGATCCGGTTTATATGCGGGAAGCGCTGCGCTCCGGCGCGCGTGATTTTTTAATCAAGCCGCCGGGGATCGATGACCTTTTCGCTGCCATTCACCAGGCTGAGCATTACCGGCAGGTGGAGCGCGGGCGGCAGGAAAAACTGTTTCCTGAGCTTTACTCCGACGATGAGATCGCCATCGGCAGGCAGTCGCCGGGACCGATCATCAGCGTGTTCAGCCCGAAGGGCGGCGTTGGCTGCACCACCTTGGCCGCAAATCTGGCGGTCGCGCTGCATTCGGAGGACACGCCGGCCGTCCTGATGGATGGCCAACTGAAATATGGCAACACAGCATTGTTTTTCAACGAACAAGGCCGGACCTCCGTCCTGGATCTGGCCACTCGACTGGACGATCTGGAACCGGATTTTGTGCGGGAGGTGGCCATCCCCCATGCAGTATCTGGTGTTTCCATCATCCCCGCCCCGGCACGGCCCCCGGAACCCAACCAGGTGAACGGCGACCAGCTGGTCGGCCTGCTCACTTATCTCCAACCGATGTACGGCTACGTCGTTGTCGACCTGGGCTCGAACCTGGACAACTGGACCCTGCCGATATTGGAATCCAGCGACCTGGTTTTCCTCGTCATCACCCAGGACATTCCGGCGATAAACGACGCTCGCCGCTTCCTGGAGCTGGCGCCCAAAATCGGCATCCGGCCCGAGCGGGTTACCCTGGTCCTCAACCAGTATCACAAGCGGATCAACGTGGAACCGGACCGGATTTCGACGATTTTGAAAAAAGAAATCTCCTGCGTGGTGCCGCTGGACTCCCGGATCGTGATCCCCTCGGTGAACAGAGGGATGCCCTTCATGACCAATACGGCTGCCAAGAGCAGCCCGATCGGCCTTTCCTTGCTGGAAATGGCCGGCCTGGTGCGGGATAAAATCGTGCAGATCGGTCCCTGACCGGTATCCGTACTTTTTTCAATACCCCCAGGATCATTCCAGACCACAAACCTCGCGGTAAAAATCCAGCGCCTGTTGGGCTACGATTGGCTGGGCAGCACGCGACGCGACCAGTTCGCGGTTTGTCTGCTCCGCTCGGGAGATGAGTTCAGGCGACTGCAGGGCTCGGACGATCGCCGACGCCAGGGCTTCCGGGTCGCGCGGGTTCACCAGGAAGCCGTTCTCTCCGTCCCGGATCCACTCCCGGACCGAATCGATATCGCCCGCGACCGGAAACGACCCGCATGCCATCGCCTCCAGCAGTGTATTTGGGGTGCCATCGTGGGAAGTGGGCGAGACCGTGACGGCAGCCCGGCGGAAAATACCGGCCATCTCCTTGTGCGGGACCTGGGGCAGCATTTCAACCGCTGCATCGGCGCCCGCAGCGGCCAGCAGTTCGAGATGGACGGCAGTCTGGGGATGCCCTGCCATCCCGGTGCAGATGAACCGCGTGTCAGGCAGCCGGCTCAGCACGATCGGGACCGCACAGAAAAAAGCATCGGTATGGACATAGGAGCGGTAGCCGCGCGGGTTGACCACACTTGGGGGTCCGCTGCGTGCTGCAGGCGGGTGGAAAGCCGAAATGTCCACTCCGCCGCCGCCCGGCAGCGTTTGTGTGGGGACATCTCCAGGCAGGCCCCATTTCCTCGCCAGTGCCAGGTCTTTCCGGCTGTCCGCCAGCAGACCGCGGACCCGGTCTATAACCAGCCGGGTCCGGCGAGCCATCCATGGGTTTGCCGGGGCGTGCAGGGTGAAATCGTTTCCCCATACGGATACCACCAGCGGGATATCCTCAGCTTCGGAAAGGATTGGATACGCCATGGCAGCGATCATGCCCTCAAAGGGGATGCGCAGGGCGTGGACCAGGTCCGGCCGCACATCACGGATCCAGCTGCGGACCTGGCGGGAAGCCCGCCGCAAGGTGGGCTGGCCGAGCCACTGCCGGATCATCGTGCGCAGGGTGGGGGTTGTCAGGCGGCGCAGCAGCATGCCGCCTCTGGGGGCTGAACCGCTGGTCGCGGCCAGGCTTGAGAATGCAACCGGCACGACCTGGAAGGATGCGCTGCCCGGCAGCGGCTCGCAGGGGAAGGTGGAGATACAGTGGACCTCATGCCCGGTGCGGATGAAATTGCGGATCCAGTTGATCGCAGTCGGGGAGCGCCCGTCGGCGACAAATAGCAGTTTCACAGCGACTATTCCTGTGCCCCGCGGCCCACATGATCCTCGGAAGCGCGGACAGCATTCACCGCAGCGACCATCTTGTCCGCCATGCGCTCGATGTTGATCTCATCCCGGACGATCCGGTAGCTCTCCCGGCCCATTTCCTGGAGCCGCTTGGAATCCGACAGCGCCTCCTGGAGCGCGGCCAGCAGCGCCTGCGGTCGATCCGGTTCTACCTGCCAGCCGTTCGCGGGCCGGACCAGATCGTCCTGGGTGCCGTCCCCACGGGCGACGATCACCGGCAGCGCGTGGCTCATCGCTTCCTGGATAGCCAGGCCCCCGGTCCCCGGCAGCACGAACAGATTCGCCTGCCGGAAGACCTGTGCCAGGGCCTCCCCGTAGAGCGCGCCAGGAAAGATAGTGGAAGGGTAAATCGACTGGGCAGCGTGTTCGAAATCGCCTCGGGCGGGCCCGTCCCCGACGACCGTAAGGGCCGGAGGATGCGGCCCCTCCAGGTTGGCCAGGGCTTCGAACAGCATTGGGAGCTTTTTACGAGCCTGGAGGCGGCCGACGAAGAGCAGCCGGGCGGGTTGTTGGGGATCGGGGTTGCGCGTCGGGGGCGGATCTATCGGGGGCCCGGCCACGGCGTTTTCGGCGGTAAATATCTGGTCCTTGGGAAGAATGTTCAGGGCAGCGTACTCGCGGGCACCGCGCTGGGAGTAGGCGATGATGCCGTCCAGACTGGCCAGCAGTTTCCGCCTGGCCTGCACCCGGCGGCCTTGCAAGATTCCCCGCCCCGGAGGCGCTCCCAAACCCCATCCCAGGACAGGCCGCCCGCGCTGGTGCATCCAGCGGATTGCTGCCGGGGTGGACAGGTAGCGCGGGTTGGCTTCAACGATCAACGCGTCCGGATCGGCGGTTTCGATCCAGTCAAGCAGGTTGGTCTGGCTGCAGACATACAGCGGGTGCCGGGGGTGGAAGAAATGCCGGTTTTCGGCCCGTGTGAAATCAGCCCCTGGAACCCCATTGGCGGGAGGGATGGCCTCCTGTTCCAGCGCTTCCCCGGCGAAAATGGCCAGCCCCCCCACGCAGCGGGCTGCCAGGCGGGCGAAAAATGGAGCCCGGTAGGCGGGGAGCACGCGCTGCTGAACCGCCAGCCGTCCGTGGAACTCAGAGCGGCCGGGCTCCGGGTTGGAGGAAATGAGGGGAGTCATGGGTGATGTGGATAGCCGGCCGGAACGGCGACCAGATACATTTTCCAATCCAAAGCCCCCACATGATCCAGGGCTGGATACCCCGTTTTCATCCCCCGCACATCGTAGCTGGCTTTCTGAAAGGCGGACCAGGCCGCCAGGGCGCTGTCTTCGCCGTGCAGTTCAAGAAATACCAGCGGCCGGCCTTCGGCCAGCAAGCGGGCCATTCCCGGAAGCGCCAGGGTTTCGCCCCCCTCGATGTCCATTTTGACGACCTGGGGTAAAGGGTTGTCTTTCTCATACACGAAATCGTCCAGGGAGAGCCCTGGGACAAGCATGCGCTGCGGGTAATCCTCGCTACGGCCCCCAGACCCGGCTGCTTTCCCCATGCTGGTGGAGCCGTGGACCAGGAATTCGGCCTCCCCGGGGCGGTCGATCACCGCGGCCTCGACCACCTGTACCGCCCGCTCAAGCCCGTTCAATGCCAGGTTGTCCCGCATCCTGGCCGCATTTTGCGGCAGAGCTTCGAAGGCGTAAACCCGGCCGCCAGGCATGATTGCTCTGGCCAGCATCAGGCTGGTGTAGCCGATATTCGCCCCCACGTCGTAGGCCGTCATCCCCGGGCGGACGAAATGCCGGATCGCCTCTTGCAGTTCGGGCTCGTACGTGCCCAGCCAGTAGTCTTTCTCCGTACGCAGATCCAGGAAAAGGCGGCAGCCCTGCAGGTAACCGGCTGCCACGCGAGTCTCTTTCCGCCCTGAAGGAGCGGCGCGCGTCAGGCTTTTGCGTAACCAGTAGCTGATGGGGCCGAGTTGGTACAGGCGCCGGCGCACGGAAGCGGGCAGGATGCGGGCAGTAAAGCCGGCAATTTTGATCAGCATGGTCGGTGTTCAGGAAACCTCAGTCGTAAACCTGCCACCCCAATTCTTCCAGGACCCGGTCCGTGACCTCGAAGCCGGAGGGCATATCCGCCATGGTCAGCTCGGCCTCGACCGCCACGGACCCGTCGGGCAGGCGCAGGTCGCCGCTGCCGCGGGCGATGCGGCCGCGGTCGCGCGTCATGCGCCCGGTCAGGGCGAGGGGGGTGCCGGTCGGGACCGGCTGGCGGTACTTGATCTCCATGCGGGCGGTCATCATAAAATGGTTTGTGTCACGGATCATGGCCGTGCGGATGATGACTTCATCCAGCATCGCCGCCACAACGCCGCCGTGGACCACGCCCGGATAGCCATTGTAGTTTTCCGGGATGGTCGCCTCGCAGCGCACCTGATCGACACCGTTGTCGAAAAACTCAAGCTGTAGCCCGATCTGGTTCAGCAACCCGCAGGCAAAGCAGTGGTGGGAGTTGGGTTGTCGAAATTTAAAATCTTCTCTTTTGCTATTTTGCATGAGACGTCGATGATCCTTTGGTGGTTTTCTTTGATAAGTGTAACCTTAACGTCGAGAGCGTCAATTATTCTGCGTAGGGGTTTCAAAGCTCGGATCCTGATTTTCATTGGACAGGTAGTAACATATCTGGCTGGCTAATCCAGTTGTCGTCGCTATTTCTTCAGATCCTGGCTCAGATGCACTTCGGTCTGCCTGAGCAATCTCACTATTTCCGTTGCTGAATATTTTTTCTTTGCCATTTTCGGTCTACTTTTTTCTCCAATCCTAATTTATCTTTTGGACTGAACATTACGGGTTAGGTCACAAATAAACTCTCATATGACCCCCTGCGATCTCCCAGAAGAGAATTCGTTAGAAGGGCTACGCCATTGCAGCCTTAATTTCCCCCCATGAAAAAATTTCTCTTCCAGAAAAGATCTCCTCTCCCGCTCCATTGACCAGGACGATCCAACTTGCCAGGGAAGCATCCTCGCCTGCACCGCTTTGCTCCAACCAGCGGTTATATGGCAGCATCGGGTACAGTTCCCAGCTTTCACCAGAGGGCGCTCTCAGGCTATCCACATCCTGATTCCCCCTGACAATAATAAGCGCGAAAGTCACACTGTCGCCAAAATAGGATTCCACTTGATCCTCGACGTTCCAGGGTGAACGGCAGTAGCGCTGGCTGCAGATGGCTTCCGGATAATAATAAAACAGTGTAAAGTCATTGGGCGTCAGCTCCCTGGCCGGGCTGAGGGCAGAGGTCCCCGGCAAAGCCGCACCCGTCTCGCCCAACTGGCTGCCCTGGATAATCCACACTGCCAGCCCCAACCCCACCATACTCAGCACTGCACCCAATAAAAGGATGGGGAAAGCAGGAATATTTTTTTCAAGGATATGTCTGTCAATCCATTTTTCCGTATTCATCTTTTGCCTCCAAAGGATTATCAATCCGCCTAATTTCAGATCCTGTCCAGCCCATACCAGCAGTTGGATTCATATTTGTTGGCCTGCCCACATGATCGGATCGAACCGGCCGAATGGTTCATTTCAGGGGTATGCTTATCCCGGGCTGGCTCGATGATCGATTGCCCTCTCTTTTCGCGCCGCGATTCCGGATCGCCCACCACATCAGCCTCTTCAATCGTCATGGGTTCCGAGCCCATTTCCTCCGAAAACATGGAATCGGGTACCGGGGGAGACGCAATCATATTGGCGATCAAAATGGCCAGTAATACCCCGATAAAAATGCTGTAGGTTGTCACCCCAACCAACACGGCCTTTCCCATCAAGGTGGGACCACTTTTCGATTCTTTGTAGGAGGCCTCGAGAATGAAGCCACCAGTGTTTCGATTTTTACCTGGGGTCGTTATTTTTTTGTAAGACATCGTTATCTCCTTTTGAACAGATTGATTTGAACCTGTCCCCAGTCTAGCCACCCCCTCTCTCGGGATCATTTGTCCGATTGTTATTTCACTGTTATTTGGCGGGAAAAAGCTTACTGACGGGGCTGGGTTATACTTATTTCATGCTGAAAGCACGTCTGCTAGGGCGATTTGAGGTGGAAATCAATCAGGAACCGGTAGACATTCCCTCCCGGCCTGCACAAAATTTACTCGCCTTTCTACTCCTGCATCCCAACACCTCACACCGCCGCGAAAAACTTTCGGGAACCTTGTGGCCGGATTCCGACGAGACCAATGCCCGCAAATATTTAAGCCAGCAGCTTTGGCGGCTTCGAAAATCTTTAGGGGAAGCGTATTTCAAAGTCGATAAGTTTTCAGTAGGACTTCAACCCAAAGCAGAAATTCACGTAGATGTGGCCCGGTTTGAAACAAAAGACTCGCTCTTCACCGATGAACTGATTCAGCACATTTCCCTGTATGACGGCCCGCTGCTGCCTGATTTTTATGAGGACTGGATCATCGCTGAACGGAGCCGCCTCGCCGCTGTTTTCGACAGGAACATTCACACCCTGCTCGACAGTTTGATAGAAGAAGCCCGGTGGGATGATGCTATCCATTGGGGAGAACACTGGATCAGCCTGGGCGAAATACCTGAGCCAGCATTTCGCGCACTCATGATCGCCCATGCCGGCCGGGGAGACCAGTCGGCAGCCGCTGCAATATACCGCCGCTGCAAGGCAAACCTGGAGGAGGAATTGGGAGTAGAGCCCTCCAAAGAAACCACCGATTTATTTGAAAATATCCGCAGCGGATCCTTTCAGGCTCCCACCGCCAAAACATCGGTAAGCCTAAGAGATGGTTCTCCATTAAAAACCCTAAACGGTTACGAACTCGGTGAACCGCTTGGGACAGGCGTTTATGGCGTGGTTTACCTTGCCTACCAACTTCAGGTCGGGCGGGAAGTGGCCATCAAGATCATCCACCCGGAACATGCCAGCAGCATAAACTTCATCAAACGCTTCGAGATCGAAGCGCAGCTCATCGCCCAGCTCGAGCACCTGCATATCGTTCCGCTCTACGACTTCTGGCGTAATTCAGACGGCGCTTTCCTGGTCATGCGGTTGATGAAAGGCGGCAGCCTGGCAGACATGATTGCAGACCGCAGGCTGGAGCTGGATGAAATTGCC
>JBFKII010000084.1:0-13575 GCA_041632295.1 Anaerolineales bacterium
CGTGACATTCGAGGGCAAAGATATGCTTGAGATCTCGCGCATCTGGCGCCTGATGATCAACGCCAGCCTGAGCAGTTTCATGGTTTGAGGAGCCGGATAAACTCTTTCCTGGCCGGCTGGAGCCCGGGCTGTGTTGAAAGGCGGGTCCTCTGGGAAACCGATGCATATGGAGCCAAAAACCGAACCGAAACCGCCAAAAGAGCCTGAAATTCCCGCCCAGGAGTCCATGCCGCTGCCCGGCGATCTGGAGCGCTGCCCGCGCTGCGGCTTTGAGATTGAAAATATTCTGTGGGGCAAGACCAACTGCCCCAACTGCGGGCTGCATTTTGAGTGCTGTTGACGGAATGGGCGCCTTCAGCGGTCCGTGGTTATTTGGCCTTCAGAACTGCCCGGACTTCCTCTGTCGCTAGAAAAGATGCGCGAAATTCTTCGGGAACGAACTCCGCGATCGTCCGGATCGTCTCGAGAGCATTTTCCAGCGCTTTACGGGCCTCTGTTTCCACCCCTTTTTCCCGCAGCAGCCTGGCGCGCTGCCCCTGAACGCGCCAGGTCATCCGCCTCTGGTTGAATTTTTCGCAAATGCTCAGCGCATCCGACAATGCTTCCAGCGCTTGTTCCGGCTTGCCGAGGCCATAAAGCGCTTCCGCCCGGTAGAAAAGCAATTCGGCCCGCATGGCGTCCACGCCGAATTCCACGGCTTTTTCGATGTGCTTCTCACTCAAGCCCAGGGCTTTCTTGGGCTCATCCCGGCGCAGGATCAGCAGCAGCTCGATACCGCCGAGATACGTAAAATACCAGGTGTGTTCCGGAGAGATCATCGTCCGGCTGATTTCAAGAATTTCCTGCGCTTCGTCGAGTCGCCCTAAATGGGTCAGGTGAAAGATCCGGGCGACATCGGACATCAGGCGGGTTTCTGAGAATGGGTTGCTTCCCTCGTAATCGTAAATCTCCTGGGCGATACGCAATCCCTCATCATGCATTCCGAGGTCGCCATACACGATCGACTTCTGAAACCGGCCAAAATAATAGGGGACGGGGAAACCGGATTCTTTACCCAACGCAATCGATAAATCAATCCGGCGAAGCGCTTCGGCGTATTCGCCCCGTTCGCGCAAGGAAAAGCCGATGTTCATCTGGCTGAAAGCCTGCCCCCACAAATTTTTGACCTTTTGGGTGATGCTGTATGCCTCGTCCGATTTTTCCAGGGTGGTGTCGAAATCTCCCTTCAGGTAGTAGCTGATCGTGCTGCCGGACAGGTTGTCCGCCAGCATCAGCAGGTTGCCCGTTTCGCGCCAGAACGCTGCCGCTTCTTCGAAGCTTTCAATAGACTTGTTCACACGGCCGAGTTCCGAATACACATAGCCCAGGTCGTGTAGCGTTTGGGCGCGCTGCTCCGCCAGGCCCAATTTCTCACTCAGGGCCAGAGAAAGCTCCCCTTGCTCCAGGGCGGCTGCCAGGCTGCCTTTCAAACGCTGGCGGTTCATTTCGATCCAGTGGATTTTGGCGGCCGAAGCTTGGTCGCCGAGGCGCTCGGCCAGGCTGAAGGCGCGCCCGACAAGGACTTTACCAATTTCGAAATCGAAATGCGATGTCGGCGTACAGCGCACGATGGCTTGGGCGATAACACCTTCGAGCTCGATTGCGGGTTCCGCATGCTCCTCCGCCCAGTCCACCATCCCTTCGTAATGGGCGAGGGCCGATTCGAACTGCCCTTCGAGCTCCAGGGCGCGCCCCCGGCGTTTGAACAAGTGGCGCAGGGTGGGGGCGGGTGCGCCGGCCCGGCCGCCCAGCGCTAGCGCCCTGGCGTAATGGCCTGCCGCCTCGCTGTTGGCGTACAGCCGGAAGGCTGCATCGCCAGCGAGCCGGTAATACGGCCAGGCTTTCTCCGGCGCTTCCGCCTGCTCGTAGTGAATGGCCAGCAAGGCGGCATGCTCGTCGAGCTGGTCCGGGAAGAGCATCTCCAGCGCCTTCGCCACCCGGCTGTGAAATACGCGCCGCTGCTGGCGCAGGATCGAACGGTAGGCTGTCTCCTGGGTCAGGGCGTGGCGGAACATGTACGCCAGTTCCGGCCGGCGGCCGGCTTCCAGGATCATCTGGGCGCGCTGCAGGTCGGCCAGGTGGGACTCCAGGGCCGGGCGCGCCTCGGCGATCTGCTGCAGCACGCGGTAATAGAACGAACGCCCGATCACGGAAGCCAGCTGCAGGACGTGCCGGGTCTCGCTTTCAAGCCGGTCGATGCGGGCCGCCAGCAGGGACTGCACGTTGTCGGGGATCTCGATTTTTTCGATCTCTTGCCCCACGACCCAGGCCTGGCCCTGCCTGCGGACGACCTCTTCGTCGATCAGCGAGCGCACGATCTCTTCGACGAAAAAGGGATTCCCGTCAGCCCGATCCTGGATCCGGCGACGGAGCGAATCTGGCAGTTCGCTGACGGTCAGCAGGCTGTCGACCAGGCTGTCGCTGTCCGCGGCGCTGAGCGGAACCAGCTCGATGCGGGTAAAGCGGTGGGGGTAGCGGTTTTCAGCTTCCCCCAGCAGGCTCCAGCCCGGGCTTTCGCGATCGGGCCGGGAGGCGCAGATATACAGCACCGGCAGCGTGTCCACGCGGCGGAGCAGGTGGGCGATCAGCGCAACAGAGGCGGAGTCAGCCCAGTGCAGATCGTCCAGTACCAGGACGCCCGGCTGTCTGCCGTAAAGCCACTCAAAATAGGCGTCCATGGCTGCAAAAAAGCGATTGCGGAAGGCTTCGCCTTTTAGGGATTCGCCTGCGCCGTTTTCCTGCAACCCAAGCACGCGGGCGAAAATGCCTTCAACCTGGGCCCTGACGGCTATATCCAGCCCGGCGGACCATTCCGACAGGCGGCTGCGCGCCTGGGCGGCGGTCAGGCCGTCTTCCAGCCCGCAATACAGGCGCAGCTGCATTTTGATCAGGCCGTACGCCATGCTGGTCTCGTAAGAGGTGGCGCGCCTTTCGACCCACCAGGGAGGCGCTCCCCGCCCGGGATCGGTTTCCATCCACAGGCGGCGGCCTTCGGCGATCAGGCGGCTCTTGCCCAGCCCGGCTTCCCCGGCGATGAAGACGATCCCACCGCTGCCATTGCGGACCCGCGCCAGCGCTTGCTCCAGCTGCGCCAGTTCGGCATCCCGGCCGACCATCGGAGCGTCCAGCCCGTCGATGCCCCGCAGCCGGCCCGGCTTTGCCCGGGGCGCCAGCGGGCGGTAGGTGCGCACCGGATCCGGTTTCCCGCGGATCTCCTGGGTGCCCAGATCTTCCCATTCAAACAGGGGGGCTGCCAGCCTGTGGGTCTCCTCGGCGACCTGGACCGTGCCGGGCATGGCGGTCTGCTCCATGCGGGCGGCCAGGTTGATGGCATCGCCCAGGGCGCTGTACTCCATCTTAAGGTCCGATCCCACCGCGCCGACAACGACCAGTCCGGTGTTGATCCCTACCCGCACGTCCGCCGATACCCCCCAGCGCTTCTCGACGGCCTCCCAATAGGGCGCCAGTTCGCGGACGATATCCAGCCCGGCCCGGATGGCCCTTTCGGGGTCGTCTTCATGGGCGATCGGGGCGCCGAAAAATGCCAGGATGGCGTCCCCCATCAGGCGCGCCAGCGTGCCCTCATAGCGGTAGACCGGCTCGATCATGCGCTCGAAAGCCCCGTTGATGATCTCGCGCCATTCCTCCGGGTCGAGCCGGCCGGCAGCGGCGGTCGAGCCGGTCACATCGCAGAACAGCATCGTGACCACCCGGCGCTCGCCCTCCATGGCGCCGGCCGAGCGCGCCGCCACGAGCTTTTCCGAAAGGGCGGCCGGCATCCGGCTTTCGGCCTTCCCAGGGGCCGGTTCGGCCAGGTTGTGGCCGCAGTGGAAGCAGAAACGGGCTTCACCCGGGTTTTGGGTCCCGCAGTTGGGGCAGACCTGTGGCAGCCGCTGCCCGCAGTGCATGCAAAAACGCGCCCCCTCAGGATTTTCATGCGAACAGTTGGGGCAGACGATCATCGGCTCCGCCGGCAAACGGAACGATCTCTCAGCGGGATTGGTGGTGGGCGCGAATGGCCACCAGGGTCACATCATCGTATTGTGTGCTTTCCCCCTTGTGCGAAAGGATCGCCTGCACGAGCCGGTCACAGGTGCCCTGCCCGTTATCGCGCGGGTCCTGGCAAAGGAACTCCTGCAGACGTTTGAGGCCGTAGAAATTTCCTTCCGGGTCGGTGACGTCCGTGGCGCCATCGGTGTACATCAGCAGCATGCTGCCTTTGGGCAGCGTGATTTTATTCGTATCGAAAACCGGGTTTTCAAACAGGGAGAGCGGCTGGCCGCGATCGAAAGGGATCTCAAGCATCGTCTGGTCGTCCGTGACGATCAGCGGAAGTTCGTGGCCGGCGCGGGCATATTCGAAAACATGGGCGCGGCAGTCCAGGATACCGTACAGCACGGTGACGAACATGGCCGCCTCCGACATCTCCAGCGACAGCCGGTTGACCCGCCGCAGGACAACCGCAGGATCGGCGCTGCGGTGCGCCTCGGCGTGGACCAGGCTGCGAGTCAGGGCCATGAAGATGGCGGCGGGGACGCCCTTGTCGGAGACGTCCCCGATCACCACGGCAGTGCGGTGTCCGGAGAGCGGGATGAAATCGAAGAAGTCCCCGCCGACTTCGCGAGCGGGCACCATCCGGGCACCGAAATCGTAACCCTCGTAGGCTGGCAGCGTCTGAGGGAGGATATCCTCCTGGATCCTGCGGGCGACTTCCAGTTCCCGCTCCATGCGCTCTTTGATGATCAGTTCGGCCTGGGCGGCGCGCAGCTCCTGCAGCGCTTTTTCGAGCCGCTCGTTTTTCTCATGCAGGAAATTGTTCGATTCCCGCACCCGCAGGCTGAGCACGCGCGCCACTTCAACGGCGATCTCGGGGTCCGAGTGGATCAGCTGGCTGAAATCTGCGCGGGTCATCTCCAGCGCATGCACCCGGCTGCGCGCCCGCACGGTGGCGGCCCGAACGCCCTCCACCTGGAACAGGGACATCTCCCCGAAGAAATCCCCGGGGCCGGCCAGCTCCAGTAGCTGTTGCTCGGGGGTGTTCAGCGCTTTGATGATCTCAATTTCGCCGTCCAGAATGATGAAGAAGCTGTCCCCCGTATCCCCTTCCCGGCAGAGCAATTCGCCCTTTTCAAACTCCAGTTTTTTCATGGTCTCCATCAGCTGGCCGAGCACGGCCGGCGAGATGGAGGAGAAAAGCGGGATCTGTAGCAGGTTGCTGGTGCTGAACAGGCTTTTTGACATCCTTTTGATTGTACCGCGATTGCCCGCCCGTTCGATTTCCAGGCGACCATGCCATGGACAGGGCAAAATGAGAGGTGGACAATTCAATAATGAGCAGGATGTTACAATTCCGGCAGTGAGGGAGAATGACAAGCGGGGGCGAAAGAAGGACGAAAAACGATGAGACATCGGCTATTTTTTAGGGCTTTCTTCGGGTTGAGTGTGCTTGTTTTATTTGGGTCAGGAATGCGGGCGATCGGCCAGGCCGCGGCCGAACCGGCATCGCTGGTCCAGATCTTCATCCAGGGCGAAAGTGATCTGGTTCGATTGGAGCAATTCAGGCTAAGCATTTATGCCCAATTGGTCTCGCCATTGAAAGATATCTATCTCCTCGCCCCTCTAGGGGCCAGGCAGGTCGACGCCCTCGCGGAACTTGGTTTCCATTATTTCGTGCTCGATGCCGAGATAGCAGACAGGGGCTATCGGGTAGCTTATTTCCCCACGCCGGAACAACTCGATCATTTTGGAGATAGCCTCCTGGCGTACGACGGCCGGCATGCGATCCTGCGCGCGGAAGCCGTTCCAGGCATGGATCCGGTCCTTGCCGGCGCCACCATCCGCGATCTCTCGCTGCACCCGCTCGTTCTGCCGGCTATCGATCTTTCACCCGATATCCCCCTCGTCCTCACGCCCGATCCGGTCATCCAGGGGATGATGGACCAGGTGGATGCGCAAGCAGCCTCTGATTGGGTGGGAGGATTGAGCGGGGAATGGCCGGTTATGATCAACGGCAGCCCGTACACGATTGCCACGCGCTACACACCCGCCGAAACGCCTATTCAAAAAGCGACCCGCTACGTCCATGATTTCTTGGAGGATCTGGGCCTGGCGATGGATTACGAATACTACACTTTGCCCGGCAGCGGTGAAAGGCGCAATGTGATCGCCGAACAGGTGGGTGTCTCCCAGCCGGAACGTGTTTTTATCCTGTCCGCCCACCTGGACAGTACGACGTATCAAAACCCGATTGTGCTGGCGCCGGGAGCCGATGACAACGCCAGCGGGTCTGCCGGAGTGCTGATGGCCGCGGAGATCCTGAGCCAGTACGATTTCGGCTGCACTTTGCGCTACGCCCTGTTCACCGGGGAAGAGCAGGGCCTCTACGGCAGCAAGGCTTATGCGGCAGAGGCTTACGCCAGGGGGGACCAGATCGAAGCCGTGCTCAATCTTGACATGCTCGGGTACGAAGGTGACTCTGCCCCTTTTTTACAGCTCCACACGCGCCCCAACAATGTCGCCGATCTGTCGCTCGCCACGTTGTACAGCGATGTGGTGGATGTTTACAATATCGGGCTGTGGCCAGTGATTTACGACGATGGGCTTTCGTTCAGCGACCACAGTTCCTTCTGGACCTACGGATACCCCGCCATTCTGGCGATAGAAGAATACTATGGGGATTTCAACCCTTATTACCATTCCAACAACGATCGCCTGAGCGCGATCGATATCGTATATTTGAAAAACGCCATCAAAGCCGCAGTGGGGACTTTTGCGCACATGGGGTGTGAGATTAATCCCCCCAACCCGACCCCGACCCCGACACCCACCGCCAGTCCTACCCCCACGCAAACGCCTACCCCCACAAATACCCCCACTTATCTATTCGATACGTTTCTCCCCTCCTTATTCGGCCACCCGCCTGTCCTTCCCCCCACGCCAAACTGAACCGGGGTTATTCTCGAAGGTGGGTTCAAACACGCATGGGCAGTGGGGATGGATTCAGACGGTTTACCGCGCCAGATTTGTGGCCCATCGTCAGAGAAAGATGCGCCTCTTTGGGTGCCTGGTAATGTTTTCCAGCGATCGATCTACAGATTGCTTTCCCCCGCCATCATCAGGCCGAGCCGTTCGGGAGTGGCTTCTTCACGGCTCAGCAGGCCCATGATCCGGCCCTGGAAGATGACGGCGATCCGGTCGGACAGCGCCAAAATTTCTTCCAGGTCCTCGGAAACCAGCAGGGTGGCGGTGCCTTCGTCGCGCTGCCGGATGATCTGCTGGCGCACATACTCCGTGGCGCCGATGTCCAGCCCGCGGGTCGGCTGGGCGGCAACCAGCACCCTGGGCGTGCGCGAGAGCTCGCGCGCCAGGATCACTTTTTGGGCGTTGCCCCCGGAGAGATTTTTGATCGGCGTTTCTATCGAGGGGGTCTTGACGGCGAAATTCTCAACCAGTTCAGTGGCGCGTTTCTCGATAGCCCCGAAATCCAAAAACCAGCCTTTGACGTACGGCGGTTTGCCGTTTTCCCGCAAGATCAGGTTTTCCGAGATGGTGAAATCCTTGATCATCCCGTCCCGGTTGCGCTCCTCGGGGATGTAAGACAGCCCGGCATCGATCACCGCACCCGGCGGTTTTCCGGTGATGTCCTGGTCGTCCAGCAGGACGCGGCCGCCGCTCGCAGGCCGCAGGCCGACGATCACCTCCGCCAGCTCGCGCTGGCCGTTGCCAGACACGCCCGCCAACCCGAGGATCTCGCCGGCGCGCACCTGCAGCGAAACGCCGCGCAGGGCGGGGGTGCCGCGGTCGCCCTGCGCCTCGATATTTTCCAGAACCAGCCTGGGCGCCCCGATTTCGACCGGCGGCCGGTCAGGCCGTGCGTTCAGCTGGCGCCCGACCATCATTTCGGCCAGCTTTTCCTTGCTGGTCTCAGCGGTCGCCACCGTGCCGACGTTGTGCCCGTCGCGCAGGACCGTCACCCGGTCGGTGAAGGCCATCACTTCGTTGAGCTTGTGGGAGATGAAGATCAGGGCATGTCCGTCGGACGCCATCTGCTTGAGGATGACGAAGAACTCGTCCACCTCCTGCGGGGTCAGCACGGCGGTCGGCTCGTCCAGGATGAGCAGGGCGGCGCCGCGGTATAGCGCCTTGATGATCTCCACACGCTGCTGCTGGCCGACGGACAGCTGCCAGATGTACGCATCCGGGTCGACTCGCAGTCCGTAGCGCTGCGCCAATTGTTCAATGCGTTCGGAGACCACCTCAAGGTCGGTCAGGATCCCCCGGGAGGACGCCAGGCCGAGAGCGACATTTTCCGCCACGGTCAGCGATTCGACCAGCATGAAGTGCTGGTGGATCATGCCGATGCCCAGGCGGATGGCATCGGAGGGGGAATGGATCTCCACAACCTGGCCGTCGAACAGGACCTGGCCCTCGTCCGGCCGGTACAGGCCGTAGAGCTGGCGCATCAGGGTCGATTTTCCGGCCCCGTTTTCTCCCAGCAGCGCGTGCACCTCCCCGGCGTGGACATCGAAGTTCACGCGGTCGTTGGCCAGCACGCCGGGGAAGCGCTTGACGATGCCGCGCATCTCGACATGGTCGATGCGCGGGTGCCCTGAGGGGAGCAGCGTTCTGTCGGTCATGGAATGGGGAAGCCGGGGCAGGGCGGTCCGGCAATAGCCGCCTGCCCCGGATCCCGTTCCGGGCTATTCGCCCAGGTTGATGTTGATCGAACCGTCCTTGATACCGTCGATCGCCGCGGTTCCGGCGGAGACCACGTCGACGGGCAAGTCGTAGTTCGAGTTGTATTCGATCAGCAGCCCGCCGTTCTGCAGCGTGATGGTGTAGGCCTCGCCGCCGAGGGTGCCGTTCTGGATATTGTCCAGGATCTGGTCCAGGACCACGGTCCAGTCATAGACCTGGCTGGCCACCACGATCCCGGGGGCAAGCGAGGACTGGTCGGCCTGCGTGCCGAACCACAGGATGCCGCGCTCCTCGGCCACCCCGATGGCGCCGACCACCATCTGGGCGGTACCGGTCAGAATATCGGCGCCGGCGTCGGCGTGGGTCTGGGCGGCCTCCGAGGCCAGCGCTACATCGCTGAACGAGCCGGTGTAGTTGACGTTGACCTGGATGTTGGGGTTGGTGGCCTGTGCGCCGGCGACGAAGCCGTCGACGTACAGCTTGGCGTCCCCGACTTCGATCGGACCGACCACGCCGATCGTGCCGCTGGTGGAGAGCGAAGCGGCCAGCACTCCGTTTACGTAGCCGCCTTCCTGGGAGCTCGCTTCGTAAGCGTAGACGTTTGGCAGGCCGAAGGTGTCACCCGCGGTGCCCCAGGCGAAGCTGGTATCGGGGAATTCGGGCGCAATTTCCTGCAGCGAGGCGCCGTACTGGGAGCCGTGGGCGATGACCAGGTCGTAGCCTTCGCTGGCGTAGTCGCGGATCGCCGCGGCGGCGTCTTCTACCACAAAGGTCCCGTCGGTGTAGGCGAATTCGAAGTTATCGGCGCCCCTTTCATTCTGTATGGCGGTCAGTGCATCGAACATGCTCTGGCTGAATGCCAGGTCGTTGATGGCGCTCGGCATGACCACCGCCACCCGGAAGGCCCCGCTGTCACTGCCTGCACTGGCGCAGCCCGCCAGAGCGAAGGTGGCGAGAACAACCAGGCTGACCAAGATTTTCCTCATCATTTTTTCCTCCATCCTTATGTTCCGGTGTACAGGTTTCAAAAAACCCCGCCAAAATCTGGATTCGAAAGGCAAAAAACAAGGTTTTTTTTCTGCTCAACCGGCGATTTGACTCAAAGTAGTAAAACTTACGCAACAGGTTCGTTGGTTTGCTTTTTGAAAAAGTGTTCGATACATCCTCCTTCTTTAACCGCCGCGCTCGTACGTCTTGGTCAGCGCGGCCGGTTGGCGCACGCGCTGGGCGCTCAGCACCAGGATCAGGATCGTCAGCAAATAAGGCATCATCACGGCGATGTCGGATGGGATCGGCAGCCCCAAAACCTGGACCCAGACCTGCAGGGCGTTGACCAGGCTGAAGATCAGCGACCCGATCAGGACCCACAGCGGGCGCCAGCCGCCGAAATAGACCAGGGCGACGGCGATGAAGCCCAGCCCGTTGGTCAGGTTTTGCTGGAAAACGTTCAGGAGGGCGATCGAAAGCGAGGCCCCGGCGATGCCTGCCAGCGCGCCGCCGAAAGTCACCGTCAGGTAGCGCACCCGCGCCACGTTGACCCCCAGGGAATCGGCCGCCTCGGGGTTCTCCCCCACGGCCCGGATCTGGAGCCCGAAAGTGGTCTTGTTGAGCACGAACCAGCCCAGCGGCACCAGCAGGTAAGCGCCGTAGACCAGGGCGTTGTGGGTAAAGAAAATTTCTCCCAGGATGGGGATATCAGACAGCAACGGGATGTGCAGTGCGGGGAAGCCGCTGACGGTCTCGACGTTGCCGACCAGCTTCTGGAACAGCAGATCGCTCATTCCCAGCCCGAATAAGTACACGCCGATCCCGCTGATCCCCTGCTCGGCATGGAGCGTGACGCTGATAAAGGCCATCGCCAGCCCCATGAGCGCGCCGGTCAGCATGGCCACCAGCAGCCCCAGCCACAGGTTGCCGGTCAGCTGCACGGCGTAGAAGCTGAAAAAGGCGCCCATCAGCATCATGCCGTCGACGCCCAGATTGAGCACCCCGCTGCGCTGCCCGAAGGTCTCGCCGATGGCGGCGTACAGGTAGGGGGTGGCCAGCCGGATACCGGAGGAGAGCACTCCAAGCAGGACCTGGGCGGTGAAAAGTTCGGAGATCATGCTTCCGCCCCTTCCAGCGGCGGCGGCCGCTCCTGCACCGCCCCTTCGATCTCAGCCAGCTGCCGCTGCCTGGCCCGGCGCCGGCGCCAGATATCGCTGCTGACGACAAACACCACCACCAGCCCGTTGAGCGCCGTGATCAGTGCCGCCGGCACCTGGGTGACGCGTTGGAGCTTGTTGGCGCCCACCAGCAGGGCGCCGAACAGGAACGAGGCCGGAATCGTACCGATCGGATGCAGCTGGCCGAAAAGGGCGGCCACGATGCCGTTGTACCCCGCCGCTCCGGTGAATCCTGCCGCGGAGCCGTCGGTGACCATGCGGTGGCTGACCCCATACACCTGGATGGCCCCCGCCAGCCCGGCGAACGCCCCGCTGAGCAGCAGCGACAGCACCAGGTAGCGGTTGACCTGGATGCCAGCGTAGCGCGAGGCGTGAGGGTTCAGCCCGACAGCCCGGATGCGGTAGCCGATCGAGGTGCGCCAGAGGAAGAAATAGACCGCGATCGCCAGGATCACGGCGATGGCGGCGCCCAGGTGCAGCCGGGTGGGAATCAGCCGGGGCAGGTCGTAGGCCTCGAACAGGCGCGGGCTTTGCGGGATCTTTGCGGCGTTGACCTGGTTCTGGTCGATCATCGCCCCGCGCAGCAGGAAGTTCATCCCCTGGACGGCGATCACGTTCATCATGATCGTGCTCAGGATCTCGTTGACGTTGTAGCGCGCTTTCAGGAATCCGGGGATGCCGCCCCACATCGCCCCGGCCAGGAAACCGACCAGCAAGGCTCCCGGGACGACCAGCCAGGCCGGCCCGGAAGGAAAGGCGAGGCCAAAAGCCGTGGCGCTCAAGGCCCCCAGGATCATCTGGCCCTCCCCGCCGATGTTGATCACCCCGCCGCGAAAGGCGATGCAGATACCCAGGCCGATCAGGAGCAGCGGCGTGGCTTTGACGATCGTGTCCGCCAGGGCGTTGGCGCTGCCGAAAGCCCCGTCCAGCAGGGCGGCATAACCGACAAAGGGATTGGCGCCCAGCAAGACCAGCATGACGCCCCCGATCGCCAGGGCCGCCAGCGTGGCCAGGACCGGAAGCAGGGAGTCGAAGATCCTGTCGTAGCGGTTGGCTGGGCGGCTGGCTTTGGGCTTTTTCATGGCGTGCGTGCAGGCGATAATATCCCGCCATTATTCGTGATATTGTACCCGCTTCCGATAACGGTTCAAAGTGGCGGTTCGCATGTGGCTTTCGAATATAGTCGTGCACGCGGCTACTCCTGCGCCCGGCGCATGCTTCGGTCGCTGTGCTCTCCTTCGACAGGCTCAGGACAGGCCTCAAGCATGACAAAATGAGGCGGTATTGCCAGAGCCGGTCCCCCTTCCATGTCATTGCGCCGGACGGCAAGACCAGTCCGGCCTGTGGCAATCCAAACGAGCCATTGGATGAATCGGCCACCTGCGGAGCGGGGCGAGAGCACTCCTCCTCCGGATGAACTTCCCGGCCTCCCTCCCCGGGTGTGCAATCTTGCACAGACCTTGCGCCAGATTGCTTCGGGCCTGCGGCCACTGGCAATGACAATTGGGTAGAGTCAATTCGAGCAAGTCCCGAACTTCGTCCTGAACCCAGCAAGCCTTAACCATGCCAGGATGATACGGTTGCCTCAAAGCCAGTCCGAACCCTCACAATTTTGGTGAGGAGAGAACCAACAGCCTAACTCCATCCAATTTTCGGTTAGAATTTCCCCAGCGGGGAAATCAGGGCCACGCTGGAAGATGTGGGCATCTCCGGACCGGCGTACTGGCGAAATTCGGGAGCGCAAGCAGGCGCCTGAATTTGCCGGTCCAGAGTGAAAACTGGCAGGTTCACCATGGAATTCACACTCAACGGACAAAAGCGGCAATACAGCGGCGATCCGGATCTGCCGCTGCTGACATACCTGCGCGAGCATGAAGGCATCATCTCGCCGAAAGACGGCTGTGCACCCCAGGCTGCCTGCGGCTGCTGTGCGGTCCAACTGGACGACAAGTCGGTGCTCTCGTGCGTCGTTCCGATGAAGAAAGTCGCCGGCGGTGAGGTGACCACCATTGAAGGCCTCGGCGAGTACCGCCAGGAGGTCTTCGCCAACGCCTTCGTCAGCAAAGGAGGCGTGCAGTGCGGTTTCTGCATCCCCGGCATCGTGATGCAATCCCATGTGCTGATCGGGAAAAACCCCGAGCCGACCCGCGCCCAGATCGAACAGGCGCTGACCCCGCACCTGTGCCGCTGCACGGGCTACAAGAAAATCGTCGATGCGGTCGAGTGCGCCGCGCAGGCGATCCGGGCGGAGGAGCGCGTGGGGCTGCCGGAGAGCGGCGGAAAAGTGGGGGAGCGCCAGCCCAAATACCAGGCCCAGGCGCTTGTCCTCGGGCAGCACCGCTACGTGGACGATATCCACATGGACGGTATGCTGCACGGTGCGCTCAAGTTCAGCGACCACCCTCGGGCCCGCGTGAACAAGATTTCGGTTGGGGAAGCCGGATCCCAGCCCGGTGTGGTGCGGGTCTTTACGGCCGCGGATGTGCCCGGCGAGCGTACGATCGGCCTGATCCGCAGGGACTGGCCGCTGATGATCGCCGAGGGCGAAATCACGCGCTACGTGGGGGACGTGCTGGCGCTGGTGGTGGCCGAGAGCGAATCGCAAGCGCGGGCGGCGGTGGAGAAAATCGAAGTGGAGTACGAAGTGCTCGAGCCGCTGACCGACATGTTCGCC